>NZ_JBZRPK010000695.1:0-16777 GCF_058382125.1 Haloferax sp. s1 | reverse complement strand
GCGCAAGCGCGTCTATTGGCTCGGCGTCGTTGGCATCGTGATGATTCTCGGCGGGCAACTCTTGGCATTCTGGCTGTCCGCTGTGAGTCTCACTGACGTGCTCTCGGCGTTGTGACCACTGGCACGCTACGTACTCGCGGGGAACGTGCGAAAATAAAAACTGTCGAGATGCGCTGTTCCTTACCGGTACCGAGCGAGAAGTGCTACGGCGGCAAGCGCGATAACGCTCACAACCGAACCGAATCCGGGTGCGTCACTCTCGGTGGTCTGTTCGGGTGTCGCGGTCGTTTCGGGTTCTTCTTCGGTAGTGTTCTCGGTCGCGTTCTCCTGAGTCGTCGTTTCAGTTGCCGAGTCAGTCGATTCCGTCACCGACTCGTTCTGGAGTTCCTGATACTGCTCGTAGGCGTCGGGGTGGACCGCCTTCATGATTTCCTCACTCGCTTCGACCGCGCGCGGCGCAGGCTGTTGGAGTTTGTTGGCGTCGACGACGATGACGTTGCCTTCCTGTATGGCCGTCGTGCTGTTGTAGGCAGGACTGCTCGGAACCGGCGCGTGTGAGGGGACGACGATGTACTCGGGGTTCATGTCGACGACGGTCTCCTCGTTAATCTGGCCGAAGCCGGTGATGTTCGCCTCCGCCGCACCGTTTCGAAGCCCGGCGGTCGTCATAATCTCGGAGATGAACGTGTTCTTGCCCGAGGTGTAACCGAAGAACGCGTTGAGGCCGACGGGACGCTCGACACCGTCAAGTGCCTGTTCCATGTGCTGGATGGACGTGCGCATCTCCTCTGCGCGTTCGAGGCCGGAGTCGCAGTTACCGGTCATGCGACCGATACGTTCGGTTTTGTTCGCAACGCCGTCGAGCGACTTGCCGGACTCGAAGACGACGACAGTGAGATTGGCCGAGCGGAGTTGCTCGATGCGGTCGGGTTCGGCGTTGTACGAGGAGTTCGGGACGAGCACGAGGTCGGGGTCGAGATCGATAACGACCTCGACGTTGAGGCCGCTCGACGCCGAGACGTTCGTTTTCTCGCTCGCGCCGTCGAGGTACGTCGCGTACTGCGAGACGCCGACGACTTCGTCTTTCGCGCCGATTTCCCACATCGTCTGGGCGGCGCTCGGGTTGGTCGTAACGACGCGCTCGGGGTTCTCGGTGAGGTTCACTTCGGTTCCCGTGGCGTCGGTGACCGTTATCGGGAACGTACACTGTGCAGTCTGGTCTGTGGCCGCGACCGGCGCTGGGACGCCAGCGAACACGGTCACGAGTGCCAAGAGCGCGGCAACGTATCGGTAGTTCACGATAGTGGCCTCATCGGCAGTTCAATAAATATTTGCCTACTGAAAGCCCGGTTGTGTTAGATGAGTGTTCGAACGCGGGCGACCACGTGGGCGATTGGCCTCGCCGCGCTTTTAGTCCTCGTTATCGTGGTGAGCGCCGGCATCGGTGCAGTCACCATCCCACCGCGGACCGTCGTCACAATCCTCGTCGACGCGGTCCCGATTCCAGTCGGTGTTTCCGTCCGTAGTTCGACTATCCTTCCGCTCGTGGGGTCGGTCCCGACGCCGAGCATCGAGTTCGTCTCGCCGTTCGATTTCACCGTTCCCAGAACCGCCCGCATCATCGTTCTCTCGGTTCGGCTCCCGCGGATTCTCCTCGCAGCGCTCGTCGGATTCGCACTCGCAACCGCGGGGACCGTCATGCAGGGATTCTTCCGGAATCCGATGGCTGACCCGTCTATCGTCGGTGTCTCGTCGGGTGCTGCTGTGGGTGCGGTGTCGACTATCGTACTGCCGCTTTCGATTCCGTTCGGACTCGAAGGAGCGGCCTTCGTCAGCGCCGTCGTCACCGCTTTCGTCGTCTACCTGCTTGCGACGGAAAACGGCCGAACGCCCGTTGCAACTTTGCTTCTCGCTGGCGTCGCCATCCAGACGTTTCTCGGCGCGGTTATCTCGTTTCTCCTCCTCCAGAGCGGTGAGAGCCTCCGGCAGGTCGTCTTCTGGCTCATGGGTCACCTCGCGGGCGCGACGTGGGACGAAGTGGGGATGCTTTCTCTCGTGCTCCCGCTTCCGTTTCTCCTCTTGCTCGTCCACGCCCGCGACCTGAACGTCTTACTCCTCGGCGAAGACGACGCCCACGCCCTCGGAATCGAAGTCGAGCGGGCGAAACAACTCCTGCTTGCTACGGCGAGTGTCGTCACCGCGGCCGCGGTTGCGGTTTCGGGCGTTATCGGATTCGTCGGTCTCGTCGTCCCGCACATGCTCCGACTCGTCGTCGGTCCCGACCACCGGATTCTCCTCCCGGCGTCGGCGCTGGCGGGCGCGTCGTTTCTCGTCGCCACCGACACGATTGCCCGGTCGGGCGCGGCTGAGATTCCGGTCGGCGTGGTAACCGCCGCGGTCGGTGCGCCGTTTTTCCTCTATCTCCTCCGCACGCGGGAGGTGCACTCGCCGTGAGTGATGCCTCCACGAGCGACGACCCCAAGAACGACCCCTTCGACGCCGACCCGGCAATCGAACTCGACGACGTCTCGGTGTCCCTCGGCGGCCAGCAGATACTCGACGCCATCTCCGCTGAGATTGGCGACGGGACGTTCGTCGGCCTCATCGGCCCCAACGGTGCGGGGAAGACGACGCTTCTCCGGACGCTCAACGGTGCACTGACACCGGAACGCGGGACCGTCAAAATCACCGGCGAAGATATTCACGCGCTCTCATCGAAGGCGGCGAGCAGACTCGTCGCGACCGTCCCGCAGACGACGAGCGTCACCTTCGACTTCCCCGTCCGTGAGGTCGTCAAGATGGGTCGGACGCCCCACCGTGGCCGGTTCGACGGGTGGAGCGCGGCCGACGAGGCGGCAGTCGAGCGGGCGATGGAGCGGACCACCATCACGGCCCTCGAAGACCGCCCCGTTACGGAAGTAAGCGGCGGCGAGCGACAGCGCGTCCTCATTGCCCGTGCGCTGGCACAGAAGACGCCCGTCTTGCTCCTCGACGAACCGACCGCCAGCCTCGACATCAACCATCAGGTTCGGACGCTCGAACTCGTCTCCGACCTCGTCGCTGATGGGACGACCGCGGTGGCGGCTATTCACGACCTGAATCTCGCGGCTCACTACTGTGATGCTTTGGTACTCCTTTCCGGCGGCCGAATCCTGTCGGCTGGCGACCCCGAGATGGTGCTCACCGAGTCCAACTTGCAGACGGCATTCGACGCCGAGGCGGTCGTCTCCCGGCACCCCGTGACTGGTTCCGTCTACGTGACTGCACTCCCGCAATCGTCCGACGATGCGAGCGGTCGCGTTCACGTCGTCGGTGGCGGCGGAACCGGTGCGCGAGCACTCCACGTCCTCTCTGCCGCGGGCTATGCGCTTTCTGCCGGCGTGCTCAACGAAGGCGACACCGACGCCGAAGCCGCCCGACGGGTCGGTGCAGACCTCGCGACGGTCCCGCCCTACGCCCCAGTTGACGATGCTGCACAGGCGGCCCTCGAATCGAACATCGAAGCCGCCGACGTGACCGTCGTCGCAGACGTGGAAGTCGGCGAAGGGAACCTCGCAAACCTCGAAGCCGCGACGGCCGCTGAGTACCTCGTCCTCGTCGAAGAACGTCCGTTTTCAGAACGAAACTACGCCGGTGACGCCGGTCGCGCCGTCTACGAGCGACTCCGCGACCGAGGCCACGTGGTGTCTTCCAGCGAGTTACTTTCCACCGTCGGTGAACTCGCCTGCGAGTCGTTCCGCGAGCGTTCAGGCGAGATGAAAGACGATACCGATACCAGCGATGTGGAAGGTGACGCCGACGAGACGGACAGCGGTTTTGACGACTCACCATACCACTCAAATCAGTCCTAACGGGCCGTCGACGACTCACGGTCTCCCACAACTGTTAGCCATTGACTGATACGTGTCTACGCAGCGCATACTCAAACATAGTGCGTCCGTCTTGACATTCAGAATTTCGAGAGGAACCGGACTATGAAGCTCGCACTCATCGGGGTCGGTCAGGCTGGCGGAACGGTCGCCGACGCCCTCATTGACTACGACCGACGAACCGGAACTGGCTTCGTCGCCGACGCAATTGCCGTCAATTCGGCTCGTTCGGACTTACGAGAACTGCGGCACGTCCCAGCGTCGCGGCAGGTTCTCGTCGGGTTACCTCACGTGATGGGTCACGGCGCCGGTGCAGACATCGAGCTCGGTGCAGACATTGTTGCCGAAGACATCTGCGATGTGCTCGTGATGGTCGACGACCTCCCGATTCACGAAATCGATGCCTTCCTTGTCGTTGCTGGACTCGGTGGCGGCACCGGCTCCGGCGGCGCACCCGTCATCGCACGTGAACTCAGCCGAAGCTACGCCAAGCCCGTCTACGGACTCGGACTGTTGCCCGCACGAGACGAAGGCGGTATCTACGTCATCAACGCCGCGCAGTCGCTCCAGACGTTCGTCCACGAGGTTGACAACCTCATACTCTTCGACAACGAGAACTGGCGTCGAAGCGGTGACGCTGCGTACGAGATGCCTAACTCGGAACTCGCCCGCCGATTGGGCGTGCTGTTCGGTGCCGACGGAACCGACGCCAACGCGGACTCGACTATCGAGACGTCCGAAATCATCAGTACGCTCGCAACCGGCGGCATTTCGACGGTCGGCTACGTATCGGTCGAACACGATAGACCCGAGCGAGGGCTTCTCTCTCGACTCGTCGGGAGACGCACCGACTCCGATGACACCCCTCACTCGACGAACCGACTCGCCAACCTCGTGAGACGTGCCGCCCTCGGCCGACTCACGCTCCCGTGTCAAATAGCCGATATTGAACGCGGACTCGTCATCGTCGCCGGGCCACCAGACGTGCTCACCCGCCGCGGTCTCGAACGAGGTCGGGCGTGGGTCGAAGACGAGACCGGGTCGCGGGAGATTCGTGGCGGCGACTATCCCGTCGAATCGAACTACGTGGCTGCTGTCGTCCTCTTTTCCGGTGTGTACGATGTCCCGCGTGTAAAGGAACTTCAGGCAGTCGCCATCGAGGCACAGCGAGAGATGTTCGCCACGCCCGAGTCGAATGTCGAACCACTCGAAAATCTCGTTGAGACCGATGCCGACCAACTCAAACCGCTGTTTTGAATCTGGGCTGATTCCAGTGTCGTCGGAACTGACTCATCACTCACACAGAGCTGAATGTACCTCTCACACGGGGAAGGGTCATGGTCCACGAGTGCGAATGTCTATCTAATGGCCGAGTACCCGCTCAAACAACGGTTCGTGCTCGACACCTCACTTTTTCTCTCCGAGGAGATTCGAGACGACGACGAAACGTTCGAAGAGGGAGTCGAGCGACTCCTCGATACGATTGCTGCCGCTCGACTGGACCTGAATATCTCGTGTTACATGCCGCCGTCTATCGCCGCCGAACTGGAGCACGTGCTCCGTGAACGCGGCGTTTCGGAGGACGTGCTCGGCAAACTCGACACGTGGGTCATCAAGAAACACCCCGACCGCTACGAGGTGTACATCCCCGCCGAAATCGTCTATCGGTTTATCGACGAGATGTCGGACCGGGTCAATCGCGGTCTCCGCGTCTCCGAGAAAGCCGTCCGGAAGGCCGAAGAGTCCAAACGGCGGTCCGACGGGGGGTCGGAACTCTCGGACGTGGATAAGGTAATCTCCGACCTCCGCGAGGATTATCGCGGCGCGCTCAGACAGGGCGTTCTCGACTCGCGTGAGGACTTTGACCTCCTCATCCTCGCCCGCGAATTGAACGCCGGTGTCGTTACCGAGGACACCGGCATCATCAGTTGGGCCGCCGACTTCGGTCTCAGGAATCTCCGCGGGCGGGCCTTTCCGACCTTACTCGAAGAGTACCTCATGGAACTCGACAGCCTCCGCCCGCAGCGCGGAGACGGCGACCCGACCGACCATAGCCGGTTATAATCGTTCGTCTTCGGCTAACCCGAACCGACCGCGCTCAGCCGTTCCCACCGACCGCGCCCAGCCGTTCCCACCGACCGCGCTCAGCCGTTCCCAACCGTCTCGGCCACGCTGCTACATAAGCTACCGACTAACTCGTCACGAGACACATTTGAGAATACCATTTTCGGCCCTGTAACGTCACTATCGCATCGAGTCGAGGTCGACGAACGTGTCGTCGAGTGCGGTCACCCACGTTGTCAGCAGTTCGTCCGGAGTCGCATCTTCGGGATGAATCGTACATTCTTCGCGTCCGTCATCGCGGGTGACGATGCGCGACGTAAGTCGCGGCCGCGTGGGAACTTCGGTGTTCGAACCCGGTGTGTGTGCTGATTCAGAACCCATCAGAACTCCCCCGGGATGACGACATCGAGTCCGTCCTCGTCGTTCAAACAGACCGTAACCGAGTCTACCTCCGTCCGATACTCGTGTGTGTGCGTTCCGTTTGCGCGTAACTGCAGGGTCTCTTCGAGAAGGTTCGCGTCCGAAAGCTGTTCGAGTTTCCGGTAGGTCGTCGAAAGCGGTACATCACACGTGCTCGAAAGCTCCTGTGCAGTCATCGGGTTGGCTGCGCCCTGAAGCGTCGTGAGTATCTGTCTGCACGCACGGTCCGAGAGTGCTTCGAGAACCTGCTCTGCCTGCATCTCGGCGGGGTTGGTCGGGTTGCGTCTAAGGCCGGTCTGCATGCTCATCTGGTGTTTGGTCCGCGTAGCCCCTCGAAGTCCACCCCGAATATGCGGGGCACTTTATACATCTCACAAACACGTCGCCGAGAATCCGCCCGGTCAACGCGGCTGAACAGGGCCCGCAATATAAAGGCCCGGTGTATCGTGGGTGTTTATATCAGGGCCTGGGGCCGCTGTGTACATACATGACGAGCGCAGCGGGCATCAGAGCAGAGTTGAAAGTGACGGGTCCGACGGACTGCCCCGTCGCATCGGTATCCGAGGGTGACACATCCGGGTACGCGCTGTCGCGAAGCATGTCCCCGAACGAGGATGGGGCCGTTACCGAGGAGTTCGTCTTCGACGACACCGACAGCATCCCCGATGAGATGGACCAACTGTTCGACTACGGCGACGGGAGCGTCTATCGGTTCGAACGCGAGGGAGGTGTCGGGTGTCCATGCGAGCAAGTCGAGACGTTCGACTGCCCCGTGGTCGACGTACAGACGCGTGACGGCGCGCTCTTCTTGACGTTCCATGCCCCCGATGTGGACACGCTCCGTGACGTTGTCTCCGCCCTTCGTGAAGCGTCCGGCTCAGTGGACGTGCGTCGGCTCCTCCAGTCGTCTTCCGACGAATCCCGCGACCTCGTGTTAGTCGAACGCGGACAACTCACCGACCGGCAGCGTGAGGTGCTGGAGAAGGCCCACGATATGGGATACTTCGACCACCCACGGCGCGCCAACAAGGGGGAGGTGGCGACCGAACTCGGCATCACGACGTCGACGTTCTCCGAACATCTCGCGATGGCACAAAAGAAGCTCATGGGTGCCATTCTACAGGACTGACGCGATGACGATTGCCGGAGAACTATCAGTGCCCCGTGAATTGAGGGTGTGCTCCCTCGGGTTCGAGGAGCCTACTAATAGTTGGTGAGCCTCCAATGCACGAGTTCGACGTGACCTGTCCACAGTGTGGTGAGCGATATCGGGTCAACGAACCGATGTTACAGACGCTCCGCGAAACGGGCTGTGTCCTGTGTACGGCACCGTTGAGTGACGCTGAAAAGATAGCGTGAAAGATTAGTTGCGTTTCTGCGGTCCAGCGGCGTCTACTCGACGACGACTGCGCCGACCATACCGAGTTGTTCGTGGGGAACACAGACGTAGCGGTACTCTCCTGTCTCTTCGAACGTGTACTCGAAGGTGTGGCCCTCAGTGCTGGTGATTTCCGACTCGAACAGCCCGTTTTCTCGCTCGACGACGTTGTGCGTCCCGCCGTTGCCCGTCCACTGCCAGACGACGGTCGTATCTGGTGAGACCTTCACTGCAGCAGGGGTGAAGGCCAAGTATCCGCCGCCGTTGCCTTCCGCGCCGACAGTGACACTGACCGTGTCTTTGCCGGTCATGTCGTGGACGCCGTCGTAGTTGTCGGTTCGGTCGAACCAGCCGCCGAAGTCTCGGCTTTCGGTGTCGGCCGTGGTGGTCGCGTCGGAGTCGCCACCGCCGGTGTCACCGCCGTTTTCGCCTGAATCGGTATCCGCAGAGCTGGAACACCCCGCGAGAAGCGCAATTCCGGTAGATGCAGCCGTTGCGTGAAGGAAAGTCCGCCGAGAGAATCGTTCCGTCATCGTTCACCGCTACTTTGTACTGGAGCAAGTCTACTGCTTCGATTCCCACGCGCTGAAAACGTGCGAAACGAGCGTAGCGTTCCCTTCCGAAGGTGTGCACATGGATAGCGACGACGACCCGAGGCGAAAGGCCCGAATCGACGGAAGTCGCCAGTGGGAAGTACTCTTCCGCGAGGATTCGACCGAACCGATGCGTCACGTCGGCAGCGTGACCGCACCGTCCGGCGACCTCGCAGTTGAGCAGGCGAGAACTCTCTTCGGCGACGACGAGGGAGCGATATGGCTCTGTCCGGCCGACGAGATGCTTCGACTCGGCGGGAACGACCTGCAAGCCAAGGGAAATACGTCGTCGACTGCCGCCGAAAGTGAGGGATCCCCCGAATGATTTCGATTAGCAAACTCCTGTGTGGCCGCGGCGCCGAAGGCGACGGTCTCCGCTACGACGACCCGAACGAGAACTACGAGCAGATTCGAGAAGAGAATCAAAAGCGGCCTGTCGTCGTCTGGAACACGACGCGGCGGTGCAACCTCTACTGCGAACACTGCTATGCGGGTGCCGACCTCGACCCCGCGCAGGGTGAACTGTCGACCGCGGAAGCGAAGGGGCTAATCGACGATTTAGCCGCCTACGACGTACCGGTCCTTCTGTTTTCGGGCGGCGAACCGCTCGTCCGCGAAGACCTCGTCGAACTCGTCGACTACGCGACCGACGCGGGTATCCGTGCAGTCCTTTCGACTAACGGGACGCTCATCACGGAAGAGAAGGCGGCCGCACTCCGTGACGCCGGTCTCTCCTACGCCGGCGTCTCCGTCGACGGTCTCGAAGAGCGAAACGACCGATTCCGAGGGAAAGATGGCGCGTTCGACGCCGCGGTTCGCGGCATCGAGAACTGCCTCTCCGTGGGCCTCAAGACCGGCCTTCGGTACACCATCACCGAGCACAACGCCGCCGACATGGAAGACGTGGTCGACCTCCTGTACGACGTGGGTGTCGACCGTTTCTGTTTCTACCACCTCGACTACGGCGGCCGCGGCGGCGACATCGCCGACGCCGACCTCGACGACGAGGCCCAGCGACGCGCCGTCCGCCGTCTTTTCGACATGACCCGCGAGTACCACGAGGCAGGCGAGAACATCGAGACGCTGTTAGTCGGTAACTACGCCGACTCCGCGTACGTCGTCGAATACGCGGAAGAGGAACTCGGACGCGACTACGCCGACGAAATTCACCGGTATCTCCGCGTCAACGGCGGCGACCCGACCGGCGAGCGCGTCGCCGACGTTGACTACCGCGGCGACGTGCATCTCACGCAGTTCTGGCAGAGTTATAGCCTCGGTAACGTCCGCGACAGACCCTTCGGTGACATCTGGGACGACGAGTCCAACCCGCTTCTCGCCAAACTCCGCGAGCGGGAGCAGTACCTCACCGGGAAGTGCGCTACGTGCCAGTATCAGGACGTTTGTCGCGGGTCGTCACGCCTCCGTTCGCTCGCGGCGACCGGGGAGCTATTCGGTCCCGACCCGCAGTGTTACCTGACACCTGAAGAGCGCGGCGTGACTGTGGAACCGGCGGACTGAGCGGGCTTCGTCCCCGACTACTTATTGTTCCCCAGAGAGTGAACAGAGACCATGGAAACCGAGCGAGGAGTCCCGAATATTCTCGGTGGTGGTCTCGTGGGCGTCAGCCTTCTGTTCTTCGCAGTCGCGGTCGCCGACCTGACAAACGTGCTCGACGCGCCCCTGTTTGCGAGCATCTACGCCGTTTTCGGCGTTATCAGCGCGTCTACCGGGCTGGTTCTGTCACAACTCACGTAAAGCGGAGAGGATGTGCAGTAGCGTAGTCACGGTGTGAGGAATTATAGTAGCGTTTGCAACTGGTGACACATCCGGTCGAATGACAGCGGTCGAGCGAGTGTACGATGACTTGCAAACGATACTATAGGTGCGATTAGCTATCTCGTCTTGAGTCTCGGCTACCAAGGCTTCGTTCCGAGTGCGTCCCCAGACGAGAATCGGACGCACCGAGAAGAAAGCGACTCCTGAGACGCCGAATCGATTATTCCGCCGCGCCGGTCGCGGCCTGCTTTTCCTCGCGTTCGAGTTCTTCGAGGTAGTCGTCGGCGTCGAGGGCGGCCTTCACGCCCATGCCACCCGCCGTCGCGGCCTGCTGGTAGTGGTAGTCCACAACGTCGCCCGCGGCGAAGATGCCGGGCACGTCCGTCGCCGTCTGGCCGCCGCCGGAGCCGCCTTTGGCGATGATGTAGCCGTCTTCGTCGCGCTGGACGCCCGTGCCTTCGAGGTAGTCGGCGTTCGGCGTGTGGCCGATTGCGTAGAACACCGCGCCAACGTCGAAGTCGAACTCCTCGGTCTCGGGGTCGTCGAGTTTGGCCGTCGGGTGGCCCTCGGGGTTGCGGACGAGCGTCACGTGGTCGACACCCTCCTCAGCGGAGCCGTGGAGTTCGGTCGCTTCGGTGTTGAGCATCAGCTCGATTTCGTCCTCGTCGACCTTCTCCATCAGGCGGTCGACCCAGTAGTCTTCGGCGCGGAACTCCTCGCGGCGGTGGACGAGGTACACCTTCGAGGCGAACTTCGTGAGGAAGTTTGCCTCCTCGACGGCCGCGTCGCCGCCACCGATGACCATAATCTTCTCGTCGCGGAAGAACGCGCCGTCACAGGTCGCACACGTCGAGAGGCCGTAGCCCATCAGGTCATCTTCGCCGGGGATGCCGAGCGTCCGCGCCGACGCGCCGGAAGCAGAGATGAGTGCGTCGGTGGTGTAGACATCGCCGTTCTGCAGTGTGACCGTGAAGGGGCGCTCCGATGCATCGACATCCTCGATGATGCCGTGGCGAATCTCCGTGCCGAAGCGCTTGGCCTGCTCTTTCATGTTGTTGATGAGTTCGGGACCGGAGATACCCTCGGGGAAGCCGGGATAGTTGTCGACTTCCGTCGTAAGGGTAAGCTGGCCACCCGGCTCGTCGCCTTCGAATACGAGTGGTTCGTTGTTGGAGCGCGCAGCGTAGATAGCCGACGAGAGGCCAGAAATGCCCGAACCAGCGATGATGAGCTTCCTGTGCTCGACGAACGAATCGGCGTCTTCTGTCATGGCTCGTAGTTCGCTTCAGCGGTGTCTTAAGGTTTCGCTGTATTGCGAGACCTGCTACAAAACCGCCACGAGAACACATATCACAGATGTGCGAGCCGGTCGTCACCAACACGGAGCGAAAGACCGGTATCCGTTGCGGACACACAACTGGACATGACCGCCGACCTTCACGAGAAGACGAACCGATACGAGAGCATGCTCGCCGATGCGCTCGATGAAGCAGTACAGGCCGTCCCCGAGGAGACTCATCTCGGCCACGCTGCTGCCGACTGCCTCGAAATGGCCGAATCCTATCTCGACGACGGCCGCCACTTCAAAGATACGGATGACTGGGTGAACGCGCTCGCATCATTCTCCTACGGGTACGGCTGGCTGGACGCTGGCGTTCGGATGGGACTGTTCGACATCCCGGACGACTCACACCTCTTTACGATGTGATTCTCGGCAGCTGACAGTACTGCCAACCCTTATAACACGGGTCCGTTTGTTTTCGCACGATGGACGGTACGTGGCAGTTTCATCCCATCTTTATCCCCCTCATTGTGTCTGTCCTCTTGGCGGGAGCAATCGCTGCGTACTCGTTTCGATATCGCACGACGACCGGTGCAACTGCACTCGGGACGATTACCGTCGCTTCAGCGTGGTGGTCCGCGTTGTATCTTCTCCAACTTGCCGGAACCAGTGTGGAGTGGCAATTGTTCTGGCTTCGACTGTCATATGTCGGTGTCAGCGTCCTCCCACCCGCGTGGCTCGCCTTCGCCCTCCAGTACGCCGACTCTCGAATCACGCCCACACGGAAGCGGATTGCAATTATCACCGTGCCGTCTGTTCTCTTGTCAGCCATGGTCATGGCGAATCCTCTCCACGGACTTGCGTGGACTGTGACCGGTATCACCGAGTCACCGCTCGTCGTCGTCCAGCGTGAACTCCACCTGTGGTACTACGCCCACGTCGCCTACTCGTATCTGCTGGTTCTTCTCGGGATGTCGGTTCTATTGCGCCGAATCCTTCGGTTGCGGCGAGTCCTCCGAATACAGGGACTCGCTATCTTCGCCGGTGCTGCCGTCTCACTCGCACCAAATATCTACTGGGTCCTGGGTGGTTCGGTACTCAACTACACGTCTATCGCGTTCGCCGCCTCCGGCGTGCTCTTCGCGGTTGCACTCTTTCGATATCGGCTCTTGGACCTCGTGCCAGTCGCCCGGGACACCGTCGTCGAGGAGATGCGAGACGCCTACGTTGTCCTCGACAAGGACCGTCGAATCATCGATTTGAATCCGGCAGCACAGCAACTGCTCTCGTCGCCCGATGATTCTATTGGATGCCATCTCTCGACGGTGGCACCGCCAATCGACGACCTTCTCGAAGACGTACAGGGCGACAGCAGACAGGATACGACAGTCGTCTTCGAGGTAGATGGGGACGGGACCCATCGGTATCTCGAAGTCAGGGCATCGCCGCTTGCCGAAGGTGAAAGCGGGATGGTCGTCACCATCCGTGACGCGACTGAGCGACAGCGTGCTCAGCGGCGATTTCAATCCTCCATCGAACACGCGTCGGATGTCATTGCCGTCCTCGACGAGGAGGGTCGAATCGAGTACGTGAGTCCGCCAATCGAAGAGTTGACCGGACATTCTCCGGACGCACTCATCGGCAAATCCAGTTTCGACCTTGTCGATGACGTGGACCTCGACTCGGTGAAACAGACGTTTTCCCGAATTTGTGAACTGCCGGGGGGAGCCGAACGATTCGAGGCGCGCATTAGCGGCCCCGGAGACGACCCCGTGGTCGTCGAAGGAATCGGACGAAACCTACTGAACGAGCCGTTCGTAGAGGGTATCGTCCTGAACCTTCGAGATATCACCGAACGGACGAAACGAGAACGGAAACTCAGTCGGGCGAACGAGCGACTGGAACGGTTCGCAAGCGTGGTCTCTCACGACCTCCGCAACCCGCTCAACATCGCATCCGGTCATCTCGAACTGGCGCGCGAGACGGGAGACGACGCCCACACAGAGACGGCACAACGCGCACTCGAACGGATGGACGACATCATCCAGGATGCGCTCAGTCTCGCCCGACACGGGCAAATCGTCGAGGACCCGACGCCGGTTCGACTCGGAAACATCGCTTCGCTAGCGTGGGATGTCGTCGTGACGGACAACGCGCAACTCACTATCGAATCGGACGGAACCATCGCCGCCGACCCCGACCGACTCCGGCGGCTCTTCGAAAACCTCGTTCGTAACGCGTTCGAACACGGCGGCGACGACATCAATCTCTGGGTCGGAACGACCGACGACGGATTCTACGTCGAAGATTCGGGAATGGGAATTCCAGAGGACAAACGAGACGACGTGTTCGAGTCGGGGTTTTCGACGAACAGCGGCGGAACCGGACTCGGGCTCGCTATCGTCGCCGAAATCGTGGATGCCCACGGCTGGGACATCTACGTCGAACACGGCCGAGACGGGGGTGCGCGGTTCGTCGTGAGCGGTGCGTCAGTCGACATCGGTGAGACGGCGACGCAGCCGTAGCCGGCAGTGACTTCGAGGCCGAAAAGAAAGCTGTTGAGTCGTGGTGTGACTGCTTACTCGAAGCGGAACGTCGCGCCGTCAGAACTGTCTTCGACTTCGACACCGAGAGCAGTCAGTTCGTCTCGAAGTTCGTCCGCGCGCTCGTAATTACCTGCCTCGCGTTCGGCCTCGCGCACGTCCAAGACGAGTTGCACGAGGTCTTCGGCGACTGAGACGTCGCCCCCGTCGCCCGACTCGCCGAAGGAGAGTCCGAACACCTCGCCACCGAGGGCCTCGAACGTCTCGATTGCCTCGCGGAGAGCGCGATAGTCGTACTCGTCGGCGTCGCCGACGTGTCGGTTGACCGCGCTTGCGAGTTCGAGCAGTTCCGCCATCGCCTCGCGGACGTTGAAGTCGTCGTTCATCGCCTCGCGGAAGTTCTCGCGGGTCTCGTCAACGGCCTTGCGGAGTTCTGTCGCTTCGACTTTCGTCCGCGCGTCGGGACTGTCGCACGCTTCGACGGCGGTCTCGTAGGCGCGTTCGAGTCGGCTCCAGCGCTCTTCGGCTTCCGAAATCGTCTCTTCGGAGTACGTCTGTTCGGAGCCGTAGGCGGTCGAGAGATAGAACGTCCGAATCACATCAGCGCCGAACTCGCCGAGCGCGTCGTGGACGGTAAAGAAGTTCCCCAGGCTGGAACTCATTTTGTCGCCTTCGGTCTGGAGCAAGCCGACGTGGAGCCAGTAGCGGGCGAACTGTTGGCCGGTCGCGGCTTCCGACTGGGCAATCTCGTTTTCGTGATGCGGGAACACGAGGTCGCGGCCGCCGACGTGGATGTCGATGGTTTCGTCGAGGTGGGTCATCGACATCGCAGAGCACTCGATGTGCCACCCGGGTCGGCCCTCGCCCCACGGCGACTCCCACGTCTGCCCGCACGGGTCCGTAAGCGGGTCAAGGTCGGGATGTCGGTGTTCGGCCGCCGTCTCGGGTGCGACGGCACCGGCCTTCCAGAGTGCGAAGTCGGTGGGGTTCCGCTTCTCGGAGCGCTCGCTGTCGTTTGCGCGGGACTCCAATTCTTCGAGTTTCTGGTTCGAGAGTTTGCCGTAGTCGTCGAACGTGGACACGTCGAAGTAGACGGAACCGTTCGACTCGTAGGCGTGCCCGCGGTCGACGAGCGTCTCGATGAGGTCGATAATCTCGGGAATGTGCTCGGAGACGCGCGGGTAGACCTCCGCTCGCTTCAGATTGAGGCCGCGCATGTCGCTGATTACGTCGTCGACGAAGTGTTCGGCGACGGACGATTCGTCCTCGCCGAGGTCGTCTTCGCCGATGCGGGCGGCAATCTTCTCGTTCACGTCGGTGAAGTTTTCGACGTGTCGGACGTCGTAGCCCTCGTATTCGAGCCAGCGGTGCATCAGGTCTGCGTGCATCCACAGGCGAGCGTGGCCGAGGTGTGCGTCGTCCGAGACCGTCAGTCCACAGACGTAGAGCAGCACTTCGTCGCCGTGCGACTCGAACTCCTCGCGCGCTCCCGTCAGGGTGTTGGTCACGGACAGGGTCATCGCTCTCGGCTACTCGTGGGAGGATTTTCAACCCGTCGGAACGAGTGTCGGAGAATCCCTCACTGCCGAAACACTCAGACGTACACGTTCTCGATAGCCGATTCGACGACTCGGAGCGCGGCGGCCCCCTGTCGACGCGGAACGACGACCGCCATCGTGTCGCCAGCGACGCCAGCCGAATCGACGACGACGGACTCGGCATCGAGGCGTGAGAGGACAGTCGTGAGGGCTGCCGTGTCGACTTCACCCTCGGCAATTATCGCGGTGAGCGGGCCACCGGCCGCAAGGTCGACACCGGCAACCGAGAGAATCGGCTCGTCGTCCGTTTCCTCGATATCCTCACCGACGAGTCCGACGCCGCTGCGCATCGTCACGGTCGCCTCGCGGGCATCGGGTTCGAGTTCGGGCAGGTCTTCGGCAAAGCGCCGGAGTGCGGCCGCAACCGCGTCGTCGTCTCCGAGGTCGAGATAGGAGGCGACGGCGGCATAGTTGACGACGCCCGCACGGAGCGCGGTGAGGAGGAACGGTCGTTCGCGAACGGCATCGCGCGCGTCGGCGGCGAGAGACAGATCTGGGGGGTCGTCGGGCGTGTGCAAAAAGCCGCCGCCATCGACGCTTCGTGAACGGGCGGTGAACGCGAGTTGGCTGAACGCCAAGATTCCTTTTCTGGATGCGAAGTTCATAAGACAGTCCCGTCGTAACCCCCGGACATGCAAGCGCTGGTCATCGTGGCGCACGGGTCGCACCTGAACCCGGATTCGAGCGCACCCACCTACGACCACGCGGATACTATCCGCGACGTAGACGCGTTCGACGAGGTCCGAACCGGATTCTGGAAGGAAGAGCCGTCGATTCGTGAAGTCCTCCGAACCGTCGAGTCCGACGAGGTGTACGTGGTCCCGCTTTTCGTCAGCGAGGGCTACTTCACCGAGCAGGTCATCCCGCGAGAGCTTCGGCTCGATGGGTGGAACGTATCTGACTGGGAGTCCGACGGACTTTCGGCATCACACGTCACGCTCACCGCCGACGACGTACCCGAAAAGAGGGTCCACTACTGCGGTCCGGTCGGGACGCACGAGGCGATGACCGATGTCATCGTCCGTCGCGCGGAATCCGTCACCGGCGACCCGAACGTCGGCGGGGGATTCGGACTCGCGGTCGTCGGTCACGGAACCGAGCGCAACGAGAACTCCGCGAAAGCAATCGAGTACCACGCCGACCGCATTCGAGAGAAGGGTCGATTCGACGAGGTACAGGCGCTCTACATGGACGAAGAGCCGGAAGTCGACGACGTGACCGACTTCTTCGAGTCCGACGACATCGTCGTCGTCC
>NZ_JBZRPK010000430.1:0-4564 GCF_058382125.1 Haloferax sp. s1 | reverse complement strand
GAGCCGGGGGGGGCCAGCGCGGGGGGGGACGCAGCGAAACGGCCCTCGGAGGGTGGGTTGGAGGGCGTAAAAAACTGGGGCGGCGTCGTGGAAAGGCCCGGTCCCGACGGGGTTACGGTCGGTGTCGGGGTGGAGGCAAACGGCGGGGCGTTCGGGTTTGGTCCCGCCGCTATTCGCGTCTCGAAGGGAACGACCGTCGCTTGGGAATGGACCGGCGACGGCGGGTCACACAACGTCGTCGAGACGGACGGGGCGTTCGAATCCGAGATGGTCGGCGATTCGGGCCACACGTTCGAACACACCTTCGAGGAAGCGGGGACGTTCACGTACTCCTGTGTCCCTCACGAGACGCTCGGCATGAAAGGCGCGGTGGTCGTCGAGTAGGCAGCGTCCGAATCGAGTGTTCCTGAGGGTCGCTCTTCAGTGACCGGCCTGTCCCTTCTCTTTTCGCCGTTCCAGTTTTCCGCGTTCCGGATTGCTTTCGTGACCCTCGTTCGCCGGTACTGCGGCAACCCGTGAGGGATGCTCAGTGAGTGGAGTGGCTCTCCTCCAGTCGGCTGTTCTTGGTCAATGCCAATGTAGACTCACGTCGTGGTGCTAGTTCTGTAAGGCCCTCTCGCGCCTCCGAAGATACTCTCGATGCGAGAATAGAGGCCGACTGCTGTTCGGCATAGCGGTCACTCAGCATGAGTTTGCCTCCACGTCGCATCAAAAAAAGAAGTCTGACGAACCGCGTTCTCAGTCGTCGCCGAGGATACCCTCGGCCACGGCCATGTCTTCGACGCTCGGGTCGTCCGACGACTCACGGAGGACGAACCGTTTTCTGACGAGGTCGGCGGCGTAGATGACCGTCCCGAGAATCATGAGCGTGTCACCGGGGAGTCGCGCCCAGAACAGCGTCTGAATAATCGGCTGGTTGTAGAAGGCGAGGCTCCGGGCGGCGGCGTAGCTTCCGGTAAACGCCGTCTCCAACTGGAGGAATCCGACCGGGAGCACCGAGACGAACACCATCAGTACGAGACCGACGTTCCAACACCAGAACGCGGCGCGGAGCCACGAGTCGTCCCAGCGCGCGGGGTCGATAGAGAGTTGGAGCATGTACGTGACCATCCCGAGCGCGAGGAACCCGAACGCGCCGAACATCGCGGCGTGGGCGTGTCCTACGGTGAGGTACGTCCCGTGTTCGTAGTAGTTGATGAGCGGGAGGTTGATGAAGAATCCGAGGACGCCCGCGCCGACGAAGTTCCACACACCGCTTGCGATGATGAACATGAACGGCAGGCGGTACGGGAAGTTCTCGCCGGTCGACATGGTGCGGTACTGGCCGAGTGCCTCATAGAGGATGAACACCAGCGGGATGAGTTCGAGCGTCGAGAAGACGCTTCCGAGCGGGACCCACATATCGGGCATCCCGACCCACCAGTAGTGGTGCGAGACGCCGATGATGCCCGTCCCCATCACGAGGAGCGCCTGCAGCATGACCGCTTTCTCGGCGCTCCGGCGCGAGAGGAGATTCATCGACACCAGCGTCAGGCCGACGATGGCGACGATGAAGAACTCGAAGGCCCCTTCGACCCACATGTGGACGACCCACCAGCGCCAGAACTCCGTTACGGCGATGTTCGTATCGGGGGTAAAGAGGAACCCGGCGGTGAACAGGAGGGCAATCGAGCCACCGGCGTACAGAATCATGTGCGCCAGTCCGTACACCGGTTCTTTGTCCAAGAGTGGCTTCAACCCACGAACCGCGAGTCCGGCCCAGATGAGGAAGCCGGCGAGGATACCGAACTGCCAGAGCTTCCCGACTTCGAGGTATTCGAGACCTTCGTTGCCGAGAATCCACCAGAGCGGTCCGTCGATGTAGCCGTTCGCGCCGAGCCAGATACCACCGAGACCGCCGAGGGTGACGACGACGATAGCACCGAGCAAGCCGTTGATGTACGTCGACTGTTTCCGTGGTTCGTAGCCGGTCAAGAGCGGTGGCAGGAACAACCCGGCCCCGAGCCACGTCGCGGCAATCCAGAGGATGGCGAGGTCGATATGCCAGGTCTTCGCAATCGAGAACGGAAGCAGTTGCAGGATGTGGATGCCGAATAGCGTCTCGATACCGAAGAACCCGGCCCGTTCGATGTAGAAGTGCGCGAGTAACCCACCGAGGAGTACTTGCGCGACGAATAACCCCGCTGCCACCGGGATGAACCGGAGTGCTGCCCGCTGGCTCGGGAAGATACTCACCTCTCCCGGCTCGGGAACCGAAATCCCCTCCGCGGACGGTTCGGGGAGTTCAACCGACTTGTAGAGCCAAATTCCGAGCCCCGCGCCGGCGACGAGAAGCACCATGGCGATGACGCTCCACGTCATCGAGGCGGCCGTTGCGTCGTTCCCGGCACCGGGTTGGTACGGCCAGTCGTTCGTGTAGGAGTGGGTGCTCCCGGGTCGGTCGGTGTGCGAGAACCACGCCGTCCACATGGCGAAGTCGGCGAACTGTTCGGCTTCGGCCTCACTGTCGATCATTCCGACGGGGACGCCGCGCTCGTGGTCGCCCTCGTGGTAGCGCTGAACGTACTCCTGGCGGACCTGTTCGTGGGCGTATCGCTCCGCTTCGGAGTACTCGATAGCACCGCCTTCGTACGTGCCGTCGAGGTCCTTTTCGACGACATCGGCGATGGCGGCCTGCGTCGCGGAATCGAGCGCGCTGTACGATTCGCCGTGGCGCTCTTGGGCGTAATAGTCCCGCATGTACTGGACTTTCAATTCGAGCGCGTCGGCGGTGTAATCCACACCGTAGTACGCCCCGTTGCCCAGTATCGACCCGTGGTTCATCAGGCCGTTTTGTTGGAAGACTTTCTTTCCGTCTCTAATCTCTTCGCCGTTGACGATGACCTCGCCGTCGGGACCGACAACCTTCTCCGGAATGGGCGGTGCCTCCTGGTATGCAAACCAGGCACCGGCACCCATCACGACGAGGTTGAAGATGAACACGACGGCGATCACCTTCGCGATGGTCTTACGCTTGAGTTCCATACAAGATGTGGTTCGAAGGCTACCTATAGGGTGCATACGACAGTTCTCGTCGTCCGTCAGGCGGGTCGAACATGTTCGCCTTTGCGCTCTTTGGTTGGTGTGCCGTTACTTCAGACTGTGATGAGTGCCCCTGATGAGCACGGAGAGAACCGCGAAGAAGAGAACGTCGCGGGCCACGACCACGACGAACCGGACCCGGTAACGGAGCGGCGACACGACAACTCGTGGTCGGCGAACCTCGAAAAACCGCAGCACGCCGCCGACCGCGACCTCGTCGTCGAGCAGGCACTCGATGCAATCGAACACACGGTTCCCGGAAACCACGTCAACCTCGTCACACACGGCGACCACGGCCACCCCCGGACGTACCTCTACGACGCGCTCTCACAGCACTGTGACACAGCAATCGAGTTCGAGTACATCCAACAGTGCGGTTGCGGTGGACACGTCACCCGTGTCTACGTTGCCTAATTGCGCTGGAGCAGAATTGAGTCAGCGATTGTTCGACGGTTCGTGTCGAGTTATGTCACTGGTTTTGTAGCGAGCCGTCCCCGTTTACTCTGATTTTTGCTTCGGGTACGACTCACCGTCGTTGCCGCGGTCCTTGAACCAGAGGAACGCGCCGAAGAGCGCCGGCGAGGTGATTGCGGCACCGAACGTTCCGGCCAGTGCCAGTCCACCGAGTCGCTCCGTCTCCGGGTCGTCGAACGGTTCGGCGACCTGCGCGTTGGAACCGCCTTCGTCGTCGCTCACGACGACTGCGCCCTTCATACCGAGCGTCTCGTGCGGCGTACACGCGTATCTGTACGTCCCCGTCTCGTCGAAGGTGTGTTCGAACGTGTGCCCGCTGTCGCTGACCAGTTCGGATTTGAAGCTCCCGTCCGTCGCCGCGACGTTGTGGGACCCGCCGTTGCCGGTCCACTTCCAGACGACGGTCGTCCCCTTGGAGACGCGAATCGCCGCCGGCCCAAAGCCAAATGCCCCGTCGTTCGCTTGGGTCCCGACTTCGACCGTCACCCGCTTCAGTCCGGTCTGACCTTCGACGCCGTCGAAGTTCGACGTGTTTTCGAACCATGTGTTGAGGTCGACGTCCTCTCCGCTGGATTGCTCGGCAGTCTCTTCAGTTTCCTCCTGCTCCGTCTCTTCGCTCGACTGCGTCGTCGCGGCCGACCCTGCCGCGGCGTTGCCGACGACGATTGCCCCTTTCATCCCCAAGGCTGCGTGTGGTGAACAGACGTACTTGTAGACGCCCTCGCTGTCGAAGGTGTGTTCGAACGTGTGGCCCGCATCGCCGACGAGTTCACTCCCGAACGAGCCGTCGTCGGCCGTCACGTCGTGAACGCCGCCTTTCCCGGTCCACTCCCAGACGACGGTCGTGCCGGGGTCGACGCGAACTGCCGCGGGGCCAAACCCGAATGCGCCGTTGTTCGCCTGCGACCCGACAGTGACCGTCACCGACGACGACCCGGTCTTGTCGACGATGCCGTCGTAGTTCGAGGTCTTCTCGAACCAACTGTCGAGGTTGGCACCGCTCGCCTGC
>NZ_JBZRPK010000432.1:0-4567 GCF_058382125.1 Haloferax sp. s1 | reverse complement strand
CGGTTCGACGGTCAGGTTACTGTATTCGAACGTTGCGGGTGACTGCACGTCGAGTGCGAGCGTGTCGTCGGCGAACACTTCGCCACCGGCAACCGCTTTCGAGACGGTTGCGGTGAGCGTCCCGGACGTGTCGACAGGGACCGTCGACACACCGTTGGCGTTCGTTTGCATGCTCGTTCCATCGACCGTGACGTTCGCGTCTTCGACTGTCGCGCCGGTGTCTTCGCGCGTGACAGTGAATTTCACGTCATTGCCTGCGAGCGGGGACGTCGTGTTCGCCGTCAGGTTGAGTTGGACACTCTCTGCGACCTGCAGCGGTTCTCGGTCCGTCACCGAGTTCGTCCCGGACTGGTTCGTCGCGACGTGCATCACGACGTACTCGCCCGCGGGGGCGTCGTCAGCGATGGGGACTTCGACGGTTGTCTGGTTACCCGCAACCTTCGCCACGGCGGAGCCGTGAACCGTCGCCTTTGGGCCGACAACAGAGATGTTGTCGAAATTGGAGGTGGAGTTGTTGAAGCGCTCGAAAACTGACAGGGCCGTCACGCTCCCGGAGTACGACTGCGAGCCGGGAGCGACGCCCATAATATTCGCGTTGGACGGGATGTCACCCGTGCCGTTGACCCGCGCGATTTCGGTCTCGAGCGTGATGTTCGAGCGGTCCGTCGCGTTGATAGTCTGGTCGTACTTCGTGAGGTCGGACTCGTTGAAGATGGCGACCGTGTGAGTGACCTCGGACGCATCGAGCGACGAGGCGTCAACGGAGACTGTCACGTTCTGGCCGTTGCCAGCGAGTTCTGGGACGTCTACTGACGACGAGCCTTCGTGGACGGGGAGGGCGTCGACGCCGACGAAGGTGACGTTCCCGTTCGTTTCGAGGTTACCGTCAGAGTCGGTGTCGGAGAAACCGGTACCGTCATCGACGGTGGCGACCGCGAACATCCAGAGGCCGGACTCGTTGGGCGTAAACGAGAACGAATTCTCGTTTTCGGTTCCAGTTGTCGAGCCGACGACAGACGCGGTCACGTCCTCGTCATTGGTGAGTTTCTGTGCAACAGCGGAGATGTTTCGGGGCACCGAGGCACCCTTTTCCATCTTGGCTGCGACGAGTTGGACTTCTTTCCCGTCGATTAGCTGGTCGTTCGAAACGCCTTCGAAGGTGAAGGGAACCTCCGAACCGGCGTTATAGACGTAGACGGGGTTCTTCTGAAGGTCCTTGTTGGCGACACTCGATTTGACGAACGTGTCGACAGTCTTGACCTTGTACGCCTGGGCCGAATCAAACCGCGAGTCGGACGTGTTCGGCCGAAGCGTGAGAAACGCGCCGTCCCAGACACTGATGTTTTCGGATGCAGTAGTCAGTTGGTCACTGGGAACGGTATCCAGTTGTTGGGCGGGTGGTCCGCCTGGCTGTACCTCATGTGTGGCACTCCCGAGACTTGCAGATACGGGGCCTGCAAAGACCGAGATTACCATTATGAGTGTGAATGCGAGACTCAACCCTTGTTGGGAGAGCCTGCGGTAGCGACTCATATATCTCTCAACTAATAGAATCGTCATAATACTTTTGAATATCAGGGTATTTGAACTGTCTTCATCAGGGCCACTGTATCCACCAAATTCTGCTAATCGCATGCCGTCACGGTGAACGAAAAATGAACCCGTTGTATTTATTCTATCTAACAATCACCTATGTTACATCTATGTCGAAGACTGTTACAGAAAGGTAACCAATGGTCCGAACCAATCCCAACGGAGTCCATACCTGACCGAAATCGTCGGAGTTCCTGCCTCTCCAACCAAGTATAACAAACATACGTATATCATACTAGGCAGGTCGTCGCCCCCGTGACGAGCCTTTTAAATGAATCAACCCCGAGCCGTGAGTGATGTGATTTGAGAAATAATTATGTCAGTGGTGGTTAAAGAGTTATTCGAACTGCTCAAGCAGTACCTCGAAAAGAGGGTGGGTTACTGCTGTGAGTTATCGACACAGGTGTGGGTTGTCAAAGCATGGCCAACAAGAAATTCGATGCAGGGGACGTTGTACCGGTGGAAATCTACTCAGCTCCCGACGGCGAGAGCGAAGTTGAGTTCGCCGTCTCCGTCGAGGTTTACGACGGGTTCGGGAGTGCGAAGCACATCTATCCGACAGAACAAATCGACCGTGCCTCCGACCTGTTCGCCGAGGACAAGTCCGACGGAATCACAGTCAACGATGAAGTAAGACTGTACACGATTCCGCACGACGAACTTCGGTGAGCCTGCGCGGACAGTTTCACGGTCGTTTTCGGGTTGTTCACTCGTCGGCTGCGGGTGTTATTCGAAGGTGTGACGTGAGTCGGTTGCGGTAAACCGGAAGGAATCACGTTTCGCCGCATTCGTGAGCGATGCGGTCGGTCGCTGTGAGAGGACTGTGTAGCCTGCTCTGCAGACAACCTACACAATCATAGTCGTGCTCACAAAACTACTCACTGAGCTATTGCTTTATCCAATGCATTTTCTCAGCCCTCGCTGTTGGAGCGAAGAGGCTACATTTCTCAACGACTGCATCACGATTAATGACACTCGAGGACGACGCCCGAGACTACCACCGCCGACCACCGTCGGGGAAAATAGAGATTGCCACGACGAAGCCGACGAACACGCAGCGCGACCTGAGCCTCGCGTACTCCCCTGGTGTGGCGGCCCCGTGTCTCGACATCGCAGATGACGAAACGGTCGCGTACGACTACACGGCAAAGGGAAACCTCGTGGGTGTCGTCTCGAACGGCTCTGCGGTCCTCGGTCTCGGCGATATCGGCGCGCAGGCGTCGAAGCCGGTCATGGAGGGCAAGGGCGTCCTGTTCAAACGCTTCGCCGACATCGACGTGTTCGACGTCGAACTCGGCCTCGATGACCCCGAGTCATTCGTGCAGGCCGTCGCGGCGATGGAACCGACCTTCGGTGGCATCAATCTCGAAGACATCAAAGCGCCGGAGTGCTTCGAAATCGAGGCCGGTCTCCGCGACGAAATGTCGATTCCCGTCTTCCACGACGACCAACACGGCACGGCCATCATCTCCGGAGCGGCGCTCTTGAACGCCGTCGATATCGCCGACAAAGACCGCTCCTCGCTACAGGTCACTTTCGCGGGTGCGGGCGCGGCAGCGACGGCGACAGCCCGGTTCTACGTCTCGCTCGGCATCCCCCGCGAGAACATCACGATGTGCGACATCGACGGAATTCTCTCGGAGCGTCGCGCCGACGCAGGCGACCTCAACGAGTACACCGAACCCTTCGCCCGCGGCGTCGACGACGGCGAACTCGAAGATGCGATGGAAGGTGCGGACGTGTTCGTCGGTCTCTCTGTGGGCGGCATCGTGAGTCAGGACATGGTCCGGTCGATGGCCGACAATCCCATCATCTTCGCGATGGCGAACCCGGACCCCGAGATTACCTACGAGGACGCCAAGAACGCCCGCGACGACACGGTCATCATGGCGACGGGTCGCTCGGACTACCCGAACCAGGTGAACAACGTTCTCGGCTTCCCGTTCATCTTCCGTGGCGCGCTCGACGTGCGCGCGACCGAAATCAACGAGGCGATGAAGCGCGCCGCCGCCGAGGCGCTTGCAAACCTCGCTAGACAGGACGTTCCTGACGCCGTTGTCAAAGCCTACGGCGACGAACCGCTGCAGTTCGGTCCCGACTACCTCATCCCCAAACCGCTCGACCAGCGCGTGCTTTACGAAGTGACGCCTGCCGTCGCCGAGGCGGCGATGGAAAGCGGTGCGGCACGCCGCGAGCGTGACCTCGACGCGTATCGCGAAGAACTCGAAGCGCGCCTCGGCAAGTCCCGCGAGATGATGCGCGTCGTCCTCAACAAGGCGAAATCCGACCCCAAGCGGGTCGCGCTCGCGGAGGGAGAAGACGAGAAGATGATTCGCGCGGCGAGTCAACTGGTCGAAGACGGCATCGCCGAGCCGATTCTCATCGGGCGCACGACGGAGATTCTCCGGACGGCCGAAGAACTGGGCCTCGATTTCGACCCGACCATCGCCAACCCCCACGACGGCGAGTGGAACCACTACGTCGACCACCTCTACGAGCAACGCCAGCGGAAGGGCCTCACCCGAACCGAGGCGGCCGAACTCGTCCAACAGGACTCGAACCACTTCGCCAGCGTGATGGTCGATATCGGCGATGCCGACGCGATGCTCACGGGTCTCACGCATCATTACTCATCGGCGCTTCGACCGCCACTCCAGCTTATCGGCACCGCCGAGGACGCGACCTACGCCGCTGGCGTCTACATGCTGACGTTCAGGAACCGCGTGATTTTCTGCGCTGACGCGACGGTCAATCTCGACCCCGACGAAGAGGTGCTCGCCGAGGTGACGAAACACACGGCCGAGCTCGCCCGCCGGTTCAACGTCGAACCGCGCGCCGCCCTCCTCTCGTACTCCGATTTCGGCAGCGTCAATAACGCCGGTACCGCCAAGCCACAGAATGCAGTGAAACGCCTGCACGACGACCCCGAAGTGGACTTCCCGGTCGACGGCGAGATGCAGGCCGACACGGCCCT
>NZ_JBZRPK010000433.1:0-4572 GCF_058382125.1 Haloferax sp. s1 | reverse complement strand
GTCCAGGTCGCTGTCACCGACTGACCCCGACACCGACGACGACGGCATCCCCGACGGCGTCGAAGTCGAGCACGGGTCGCCGCCAAAGGATGCGACCGCTGATACCGACGGCGACGGGCTTAGCGATTCGTATGAGTACAAACACAACAGTAGTTTCGTCGATGCCGATACGGACGGTGACGGGTTGAGCGACGGTTTTGAGACGAGACTGGGAACGGAAACGAGCGACGGTACGACGACGCCGATGCTCTTGTTCGCTAGTGGGACGCTCTTCGGTATCCTCACGGTCTGTGGGCGATGGTTCTTCGCCTCGTCGCGGTACCAGTTGGAGGGGACAATCTCGTCGTGGTTCTCGAAGATTGAGTCGCTCTTTGCGGTCATCGTAACGGTGGTGCCTGGATTTGAACCTGAATCCGACCCTGCCCCGGAGTCTAACTCTGAATCGGAGTCCTCCCCGTCTCGTCCGTCTGCCGCACAAAAATTCGACCGACTCGAATCTCAGCAGGCGTCACAGCGAACTTCGACCGGTGAAGAAAAAGTACTCAAACTGCTCCGGGAGAACGACGGGTGGGTCTATCAGAGCACAATCGTCGAACGAACGAACTGGTCAAAATCCAAGGTCAGTCGATTACTCTCGAAGATGAGCGACAACGGGATGGTAGAAAAGATCAGCGTCGGACGGCAGAATATCGTCGCCGAGGCGGGGGCGATGCCCGAGGGTGCTAAATCACCGTTTGACGAGTGATTGTTCGGTGGTTTCGGCCGACGCGGTCGTCACAATCTCAGTCTGTGAGTCTCGTTTGGATGCCGGTACAGACAGTGTAGAGAAGTCCGGGAAGCTGCCGCAGGCCGGGTGTCTGGCCAGCGCGAAGGTACGCGAGTCCGCGGTTGAACCGACCTTCGCGCAGGTAGAGCGAGGCGAGTGCGTACTGATGTATCCCCGTGACGTCGTATCCACGCGTTTCTAGTTCGACAACGTCCTCGGCGAACGTCCGCAGGTAATGGGTGTTCGCCTGCCGGACTGAATCTGCACTCGGCCCTCCGGAGGGATACCGTCGTAAGAGGGGTTCGTCGATGTAAGCGAGTTTCCCCTGTTTGAGCACGCGAATGAGGAACTCGGTGTCCTGATACCGGTCAAACGATTCGTCGAAACCGCCGATCTGATTCACGACATCGGAGTCGACGATGAGTGTCGACCCGGCGCTGGTGTGGAGATTTTCCATGAGGACCTCTTTGACGAGTTCTTCGCCGCCTTCTCTCCCCTCCTTTGCGCTGTGGAGTCCCACGAATGACTTGATGCGTTCCCAGACGGGATTGGCCTCTTCGTCGTCGATGAGGGTCGTGCCACAGTAGGCGGCGACCCATTCACTGGACCGCTGTTCTAACGTCTCTACCTGCCGTTCGAGTTTTGTCGGTGCCCACTCATCGTCGGAGTCGAGAAGCGCGATGTAGTCACCCGTCGCGACCTCGATTCCGGTGTTGCGGGCGGCGCTTCCGCCGCGGTTCGTCTCGTGGGCGAGGTAGGTTACTCGTGGCTCGTCGTACGAGGTTACCACTGTTTCCGTGTCGTCCGTGGAGGCGTCGTCGATGACGATTACCTCGACATCCGACAGCGTTTGGTCGAGAGCGCTGTCGATGGCGCGCGGGAGGACTTCTGCTCGGTTGTACGTGGGAATGATGACGCTCACTGTCGGCATCGAGTATCGACTGTTACTCCGCGTTGGAGTTGCTTTATTATCGGTCTGGTAACAGCATCTGTCGACGAAATCGCAGCTACGCTCGTGTGATTTCGCTCGGCAAGGAGTCGACTACAGCCCTGTAGCTTGTGACCTCCCTGACAACAAGTGGATACGTGAGTACCAAGCGTGAGAATTCGCAGTCAATCGTTTTTCGCGCGTGCACTCGTGTCCCGTTTTGATGTGGCCCTCGTCTGTTGTTCCGCATTATCCGGCTGATAAGCAGTATCTACGTACACGATAATAACGAGGGGTGGGTGTGATGTCCCGTCTGGGTTGGAAATGGACATCTCAACACGAGCACTGAAACGCGCCAGTATTGCCCTCCTCGTCGCCCTTCTGATGACGACGGCCGGTTGTTCGTCACCCGCTGGGGATGACACTGGTGAGACACACACCAACGCAACCACCGTCGAAACGACGGGAGTAGTCACGACTACTTCGCCGGCGACCGCCGATACGACCGACTCGGATACGACCACTTACAATGAATCGACAGACTCGGGCGGAAACGAGTCCACGTCGAACACGTCGAATATCGACGCGGCGTACACCGAGCAGATGGACGTGACGCTCCCAGGGAACTCGATTGGAAGCAAGCGAGCGTCGGCTAACTGACGCTCCTCATTCGTTTATTATGTACGTGAATCACCGGACAACAAGCGGCCAGCGACTGATGCGCTGTCAGGGCGCGCGCATTGTGAAGTCAATGAGAGGTCATGACGCGCACACTGAGCAGTCAAGTACACGGTTTCAGAGTGACGCGGGAGGCGTGCGCCGATGAACCGGAATATGGTCACCGCGTTTCTCTCTATCGCCGGGGGGCGCATCTTCATCGTGCTGTCTTCGGTGGTCCTGACGCCGATTTTTATTACGACTCTGGGTTTCGAACTCTACGGGCGCTACAGCACCCTCACCGCAGTGTTCGGTATCTCAACTATCCTGATGAGTTCAGGTATCAACAGCGGTGCTAAAAAGTACCTCGCCGAAGAACGCCCGTTCCACAATTGGAAGACGCACGTATTCGGCTACTACTTTCGTCTCGGGACCGTCCTTGCGGTGTTGACGGCGGTCGCGTTCGCCGCTGCAGCCAGCTTTGGTCTCGTCTCTCAGTATCTCGGTCAGAAGTACGTGATCGGGTTCTATGGGTTGGCCGGGCTGACCATCGCGACACAGTTCCGTGAATACTCCCGTCGCTCCTTGATGGGTCTCAAGCAAGAGCACCGCTCGGAGCCGCTGCGTGTGCTCAACAAGGTCGGCACCCGAATCACACTCATCGGTATCGCCTCCCTCGGATTCGAGATTGGGGGACTGATGGTTGGTCTCATCGTCGTCAACACGCTCGTCGCGTTGCTCGCGCTGTGGTGGCTCCGAACCAGTATCTCGCTTCGCGGCGTATTCTCTACGACACCGGAGGGATTCCCGACCAAGGAGCTGTTTAATTTCAACCACCTGTCGGTGGTTTACATGCTGTTTCTCACGTCGATGTACCACGCCGACGTGCTGATGCTCGCGTCGTACGTCACTGAGACGCAAGTTGGATACTATAAGTCCGCGCTGGTCATTAGCCAACTCCTCTGGGTAATTCCCCGCTCGATTCAGTCGATGCTCATTCAGTCTGTTTCCGACCTCTGGGCCGAAGACCGCATCGACCAGATCAACGAGATTGCGTCGCGGGTCACGCGCTATGGAATGCTCATCGTCCTCCTGTTGTCGCTCGGACTGGGGGCGCTGGCGAAGGACTTCGTCCCGCTTTATCTTGGCGACGGGTCGATGCCGGTCGTCACACCGCTTCTTATTCTCCTGCCGGGGACTATCGGATTCGCAGTTGTCAGACCGATTCTCACGATTAGCCACGCGAAAGGAGACATGAAGCCGCTCATCGCCGCAACCGGTGCTGCGGCGATGCTGAACCTCGGGTTGAACGCGTTTTTGATTCCGCGATACGGCATTATCGGTGCGGCAATTGCAACGACAACCGGCTACTCGTCACTTCCGGTTTTTAATCTTCTGAGCGCTCGACACATCGGATTCAAGCCGTTCTCGGATGCTCGACTCGGTCGTGTGGTCGCAACGGGATTCATCGCTGGCGTTCCTATCGTCCTTCTCTCGATGACCATCCAAAACAGTCTCACCGCCCTTATCGTCGTCCCACCGACGGGGCTTCTCGTTTTCGTGACGGTGGCGTTTATGATTGGTGCGGTCAGCGTCGACGAGGCGCTGGACGTGATGGAATCGCTTCCCGGTTTTGTGGGGCCGTACGCCGCTGCCGCGCGAGCACGCCGGGACGGCACCAGCGACGATAGGACACCGTCACGGGAGCAGGCGTCGTGGAGTAAGTGGAACGAGAATACGCTCCAGCGTATCCTTCTCATCTTCGGTGTCCTCCTTTCGATTTCGGGGGTCGCACTCGCCGTGGGCGTCCCCGGAGTCGATATTGGTCCGTCTCTTGACGGCGACTCTCCAGTCCCCGATGTAAATACTCCAGTCCCCGTTACGGACACGCCGATGCCGGTTACAACCGATGCTCCGGCGACCGAAACCGCCTCCCCAACACCGACTGGGTCAGCTACGGACTCGCCGACGAATTCGACGACGACAACCGAGTCCGACGACGGCGGAGGATGGTTCTTCGGTGGTGGTGACGATGATGACGACGATGACAATGACAATGCACCGAGTCCGACAACCACGACGAACACACCAGGTAATAACACAACTACAGCAGTCACACCTGGGAACAACACGACGACGGAGACACCGACGAACAACACGACGACAACGACGACGGAGACACCGACGAACAACACGACGACAACGACGACGGAGACACCGA
>NZ_JBZRPK010000434.1:0-4576 GCF_058382125.1 Haloferax sp. s1 | reverse complement strand
GTGGTGGGCGACCATTGCGGAGATTTGTGCCACAGCGGCGTCGACCATGGCGTCTGCTTCCGAATCTGAGCGCGCGAGGGGTTTCTCGTCGTAGACGTATAAGCCGTTCGCTGCGGCCTGTTCGGCGGCATCGCGGTGGAGGGACGGTGGCAAGGCAACGACGGTATCGTCGATTGATTCCGATTCCAGCAGTTCGCCGTAGTCGTCGTAGCTGGTGTGAATTCCCCACCGATGGGCCAGTTCTCTGTTCTCGGGGACCGCATCCGCAACGGCACTGACTTCGATGCCGTCCATCGCGAGCGCAGACTGGAGGTGCACCATCCCGATGTTTCCGATACCGAGGATGCCGACCGAGAGCGGCCGCTGTTGGTGGCTCTCACCGTTCTTCGACACGTTCGTTATCCTCCCTTTCAAACGGCTTCCTGTCCGTTCCGTGCCAGCAGTTTCTCATCGAAGAAGTATCCGGCTGAAATCTACTTTGTTAACTGCAACATACCCCGTTTGGAGGACGAGTCGTCGAACGACGGACGGACAAATTTGCCCTCGGGGCGACCCCTCGTGTGGAGTGGGGACTCAGCAGAGTTGTGTAACGAATTGTCTCTCTGCTCGTCGGTTCTGTGATTCTTCGAACGGGAAATTAACGAGGTTATAACGGCACTGTCTAGGTAAGCCAGTCCGCGAAACGAGCAGCTCGTAGAGTTAGCGCTTTAAAGCACCGAGAACTGCTCAGAGAGACGTAGACCTCCTCAGCGAGTTCTTCATACGATTCGGCCTGCTCGCACGTTCAGTTCCCGCCGTGACCACGCTGTGGGTACACAGTTCGTCCGAACCGACACTTCCTGTCGGTGTCTGACCGGACGAATACGGATTTGGCGACTCGCGTCTAACGGTCCGAGTTCGTTGGATAGTGGTGTACTACCCGCAAAATACGGTCCGGATGCCGAGCCTCAGAGTACGTCGTCGTCGAGTCCGCCGGGGTCTCCGGCAGTGTCAAACAGGTTGTTCTGGGCGCTCTGGACGAAATCTGACTGGACGGCGTCCTCGTCATCGACGGGTGCACCGTAGGCATCCATTCCCATCGAGAGGAGCTCTTCGACGGCCTGCTCTTCGCTCAGGAACTCTTCGTCGACCAGCTGTTCGAACTCGACGAGCAGTTCGTCGGGGAGATTGACTTCTACGACTGGCATAGAAACGGGTTCGTGCTCGATGTACTTGAGCGACCGGGTGTGAGTATTCTGTATGCCGGATGATTACGGCGATTTGCTGAGAATTGATAACAAGTTGATAAGCAACGTCTGAAAGTAGTTGGGCGACGTGGCCGGATGCCCGAAGAGATGGGTGCTTCGTCTAATATCATATTTTTGGCGAGGTTCGCAACCGCGTGTATTATACAGGCCCGCACGGACGGTCAACGCAACGAGCGGCCACCGACCGATACGAGTCGAACGCGACACTATCGACAGAGGACATACGACGTGACACGCGATACCGACGAGGCGATGGACGGTGCCACGGGTCTGCTGGCGACGGGTGAACTCGGGTGGCTCCCTGAGCGGGTCGAACTCCCGGGCGACGAGTGGGTCATCTATCCGCCCGGCGAACCACGCCCGGCAAACTTCGCACTTCGGTTCGAGAAGTCCACTCCGGCGGTCCTCGTTGGGACCGAATCCGGCGATGCACCCGGCGTCCACGTCCTTCCGCATCCCGGCGGACTCTCTGTCTCTGCTCGTTTCGGTGGTATCGTCGACGACTCGGTCCACGAGTTCGAGACGCCGCAGTCCGATGACGAGCGTGCGAGTGTCGCGTCTTGGGTCCAAACGTGGGTCTCTCGAATCGACGAACGAGCCGAAAAAGCGCGTATTCAGGCCGCGTGCGCGCCCGTCCCGAACGCCGGAGACAGAGCGGCAAAGGTACTCTATGAGCATTTCGGGAGCGCTGACTCCGTCGCTGCCGCGGTCGTCGAGCGAGACACCGCTTCCCTTCGGAAACTCTCGGGTATCGCCGAGCAGACGGCGAGTGAACTCGTCGTCCACTACGGAACCGACGCAGAGTGGGAGTATTACCGGCAGAACCACCGTGATACCGCGCCATGACCGGCAGTACTGTCCCGCTTGTTCCTCTCAGGAGCACTGTCCCGCTTGTTCCTCTCAGGAGCACTATCCCGCTTGTTCCTCTCAAGCACTGCCCAGTCGTTCCCATCGGTAGCCACATGACTCAAATGGCGATTTGACTCTCACGTAGGGTTATTCACCCAGCGGACAACCATCTCCTTATATGCCCCCAACACGGCGCTCTCTGCTCCGTTCGACAGCCCTCCTCTCGCTCGGTCTCGCCGCCGGGTGTCTTGGAGGAGGTGGTTCAGGCGGCACTACTAACAGCACGGACAACGACACAAATAGTACCGATACCACCGCGACTGGGACGGATGAGACCATGACCGATACGGACGACACAACCGACACAGACGAGACGACTGGCACGGACGAGACCGACACTTCCGATGGCACGCAACCCGCTCACAGCCCGGAACTGTCGCTTGCGAACGTGGACAAGGCTGCGGATGCCCCGATAGAACACTCAATCGAAGTGACTAAGACAGCCACGACTGACGAGCACCCGCCACAGGTCCGGGTCACGCTGACTAACACGAGCGATGAAGCCGTCCAAGCCGGTGAGGGGCGGGACATCTTCTTCAAGTACATTACAGACGACTCGGACGAACTCATCCTCCTCCCCGCAGGAAGTGAGTACTCCGCGGACCCCGGCTGTTGGCGTCTCAAGGAATCTCTCTTCCTAACACAGGAGTATCAGATGATTTCCCTCGACCCGGGCGAGTCGCGGTCCGAACTCGTCGACCTCTACGGTGCAGCGAAGCAGGAGGGTGAAGAAGAGACGTGCCTCCCGGTCGGCGAATTCAGTTTCGAGTCCAACTTCTCCGTCGGCGCATCGGAGGCCGACGAGAAACAAGAGGCGAAGTGTCGCTTCTCGATATCACTCGAGTAAGAGAACCACGGGTTCGAACCCAGCCGTCGTGTCAACCCGTGTGGTCGTGTGACAAGCCTCATATCCCTCTCTCGGTGAAGTACGTGGTATATGGTGACGAATCGTATCACGGTCTCGCTCGATGAGGATGCGCAAACCGCTCTCGATAGCCTTTCGAGACGGACTGACAAGCCACAGAGCGAAATCGTTCGGAACGCGCTCACGTTCTACACGGCCAATTTCGAGGCGGCGACGACGGAAGCGAGTGCCAACCTCGAATCCTATCATCAGATGCTTTCGAGCGGTGAACACGTGCTCCTCGACATCGACTTCTTACACTGTTTCCTGGACTACGTAGAGGACGAAGAGGGCGAACCGGCCCCGGCGTTCGTCGAGGCCGCAGACCGTGTCGCCTCGTTTCACGCGCACGAGTACGAAGAACGGTTTGACTCCCTCGATGAGATACTCGATTGGCTTTCGTTCTGTGGTTTCCTGACGGTTCGAGCATCCGAAGGAGACACGTATCACGTCGTCTTTCCCACGGAGTCGGTCAAGTGGTTCATGACGTGGTTCATCCAACAGAGTACCCAACGACTCCCATTCGACATCGAGGTCGAAGAGGGCGTCTCTAAAGCGATACTCACCGAGGTTCGGTGACAGTCGCCCGTCTCTCTTCATACGATTTCACACACCTTCATACGACCTCTACCACGCGTAAACGGCGTTCTCAAGCGGGTTTTATATATTGGACCATGATTTGTGAAAGCACACCATGGGTGGAATCATGAACATTGTAGATCGGCTGAAGTCAATCGGGCCCGGTGCGATGGTCGCCGCCGCGTTCATCGGACCGGGGACCGTCACGACAGCCAGTGTAACTGGTGCGCGGTTCGGCTACGCACTCATCTGGACAATCGCCTTCTCGATAATCGCGACTATCGTACTCCAAGAAATGAGCGCCCGACTCGGTCTCGTTTCGGGCGATGGGCTCGGTGAAGCGCTCCGTGGCCAGTTCGACAACCCCACGATGTCGATGCTCAGTATCGTTCTCGTCGTGAGTGCAATCGGTATCGGCACCGCCGCCTACGAGACCGGGAATATCCTCGGTGGTGCGGCCGGTCTCGAAGGTCTCACAGGAGTAAGCGCCAACATCTGGGGACCAGTTATGGGCCTCTTCGCTGGGTCGCTGCTTTGGACTGGCAAGTACAAACTCATCGAGAAGGCGCTCGTGGGTCTCGTCTCGATAATGGCGGTTTCGTTCCTCATCGACGCCATCATCATCGGTCCCGACCTCGGCGCGCTCGCCGGCGGGTTCGTTCCGAGCGTCCCGAACGGGTCGGAGTTCCTCATCACCGGTCTTATCGGGACGACCGTCGTCGGCTACAACCTCTTTTTGCACGCCGGAAGCGTCCAAGAGCGGTGGTCCGGCCCGTCCGAACTGAACGAATCGCGCGCCGACACCATCCTCTCTATCGTCATCGGCGGTCTCATCACCCCCGCCATCCCCCTGACCGCCCCCGCCGCGGTCCCCCCCGGCCCGGCAAACCAGAACGCGGGCGCGGCGGCCGCACAAAACGACACCCCCCGCGGGACC
>NZ_JBZRPK010000435.1:0-4587 GCF_058382125.1 Haloferax sp. s1 | reverse complement strand
ACATACCTCTTGACTGCATGGACGAGAACCGATCTGACCGCAAGCTGACCGCGTAAGTCCGTCGGCAGCGTCAGAGTGTATAAGCGCTCGCCGTACATCTCGGCTTGCGGCACCTCGAACGACTCGGGAAGTCCGGCGGCGATGGGGTGGCTTGGTTCGACAGTCCAGATACGTTCTTTCTCTCCTGCTTCGCGCCACTTGAGCGAACACGTCGTCCCCATCAGGCGCTTGAAGGGCTTCGAGTAGTGGCCCGAGTGGAGGACGAGCAGGCCCATCCCGTCGTGGACGCGCTCAACCACGCGGTCGACAATGTCGTCACCGACTTCGTCGTGGGCTTTGTGGCCCCACCACGCGAGCACGTCCGTCTCTTCGAGGACCGACTCGGTGAGTCCGTGCTCGGGTTCGTCGAGTGTCGCGGTGTTCACGTCGTAGCCCGCATCGCGGAGACCGTCGGCGATGGTCTCGTGGATTCCGTCGGGGTAGATTGCGGCGACGTCGTCGTTTTCCTTCTCGTGTCGGAATTCGTTCCAGACGGTGACGGTGAGGTCCTCGCTCATGTCGGCTTCAACACGGGAGTCGGTCAAGTAGCCACCGTTCAGAGAACCGTACTCACACAGGGTCGGTAACGAGACAGATTGTTACGCCGGTCGAACGATTCAGGGCGAGTCAAAATAGACTTCCTCCTTACCGACCTTCGAACTCCGGTTCTCGACGCGCCATGAACGACTCCACGCCCTCGGCGTGGTCCTCGGTCTCGAAAATAACGGCTTGTGCCGCCGCTTCGTGTTCGATGGCCGCGTCGATGGAGTCGTCGGGTCGGCGAAGCAGTCGCTTGGAGGCGGTGAGCGCCTTCGTCGGCCCGCTGGTGATGCGTTCCGTCAATTCGTCGAGTTCGGCTTCGAACTCGTCCACGGCGGCGACGCGGTTCACGACGCCGAGTTCCAACGCCCGCTCCGGGTCGAGCAGTTCACCCGTGTAGACGAGTTCCATCGCCACGTTTTGCCCGACGAGTCGGGGCAGCAGATACGAGAGACCTGAATCGACCGCGAGACCGACGCGGCGGAAGCCGAATCCGATGTGGGCGTCTTCGCGAAGCAGTTGGAGGTCACAGGCGATTGAGAGCGAGGCACCCGCGCCGACGGCCGCGCCGTCAATCGCGGCGATAGTCGGGAGGTCGCACTCGTAGATTCGACGGACGCAGTCGGCGGTGTCGTGGACGATATGGTCCACAGCGTCGGGGAGCGCCATCGCGTCGGCCTGAAGTTCCATCATCGCGTTCACGTCGCCACCGGCGCAGAATGCACCTTCACTCCCGCGGAGCACAACGCATCTGGCGTCGTCCGGGAGCGACGCGAGCGCCTCGCGCACCCCGGCCGTCACGTCAACAGTAAGCGCGTTTCGAGTTTCTGGGGCGTCAAGCGTCACTGTCGCGACGCCTGCGTCAATATCGAGTCGGACTGTGTCAGCATCGAGTTCGACCTCAGTCATCTTCGACGCAGACGTGCAGAATCGTGAAAAACGTTTGGTCCGTGGAGAGTTGAACGGAGCGGGCGGGAGGTCTCAGTTGAACAGTTTGTGGCGGCCAGTCTCAGTCGAAGACGGCGGTCACGTCGATTCCAAGTCCCGGCGCATCCGGGACACGCATCGTTCCGTCCCGAACGGGCGCAGGGTCGTCTGCGAGGTCGCCATCGAGGAACGAGGCGGTCGCCAGGCCGTGTGCGCGGTTGTCGGGCAACGATGCGGCGACGTGCAGTGCTCCAAGTCGGGCGACAACGGCGTCGATAGTCGTGGTGACGACGACGCCAACACCCGCGTCTCGGGCGCGTGCGGCCACGTCGCGGACTCGGTCGGGGCCGCCGAGCGCCATTGGCTTGCAGACGAGCACGTCCGCCGCGTTCGAAGCAATCGCTCGCTTGGGAGAAACGGCGGCAAGCGATTCGTCGAGCGCGATGGGCGTGTCGTGGAGTCGACGGAGGACCGCGTGGCCGTCGAGTTCCGTCGCGGGAAGCGGCTGTTCGAGGTATTCGAGTTCAACGTCGGCGACCGCGTCGAGGAATCGGTCGGCGGTCCAGCGGTCCCACGAGGCGTTCGCGTCGGCCCGAATCGACACGCCAGAACCGACCGCGTCGCGAACGGCTCGAAGGCGGTCGGTATCTTCCGAAGGGTCCCGCGCGCCGACCTTCACTTTCAGGCACTCGTAGCCCTGCGAGACGGCTGTTTTCGCGGCTTCGACGGTCGATTCGAGACCCGCGTCACCGAGTGTCGAATTCACCGGAAACGAGGTGTGCGAATCGGTGTCTAGTGTCGTCGCAAGCGGCTGGTTCGCGGCGCGGGCGCGGGCATCTGCGAGGGCGAGCGAGACGGCGTGTCTGGCTGCTGGTGCGTCGGCGAGGGAACCGTCTGCGAGTGCACGCTTCGGGTCCGAAACTGAGTTGAGTGCGTCCCCACACTCGGCGAGTGATTCGGTCCAGCCCGGAAGAGGGGTCGCTTCGCCGATGCCCGTCGTTCCCGCGGCGTCGACCGCGACGAGGAACCCTTCGCGGCGCTCGATATCGCCCTTGGCGGTGGAAAGCGGCTGTCGGAGGTCGACCGAGAACTCGCGAATTTGAAACTCCATTATGCGAGGACGAGTCCGACCGAGAAGAGGACGGCGTAGAGTGCGAGGAGTTTTCCGGTGTCTTCAAGCGCCGGGTTGAGTTTCTCGCCTTTCGTCTCGGTCATGACGGTCTGGGCGATGCGGGCAGCGATAGGCATCGAGAGGGCCGGTAGGAGGACGAACCACTCGAACCCGGAGCGCGACCAGAGGTAGAACGGCACCGCGTAGGCGAGTGCGAGCATCGCAAGGTACTCGCCGCGGGCGACACCGTAGCCGAATCGGACCGCGAGCGTCCGCTTGCCCGTGGTCGCGTCTTCCTCCTTGTCGCGGACGTTGTTCACGACGAGGATGTTCGTCGAGAGCGCCGCGATTGGGAGGCTCACAACGATAGCGACGAGGGTGACGGTTCCCTCTGGAATCCCGACCGGGAAGGGTGCGAGAAAACTCACGGCCTGCACGTAGAAGGTCCCGACGACGGCGACGAGACCGAAGAAAATGAAGACGAACAGGTCGCCGAGACCGTGATAGCCGAGCGGGTACGGACCGCCGGTGTAGGCGATGCCCGAGGCGACAGAGAGGAGTCCGATGACGAGAATCGGAACGCCGCCGACGTAGACGAGGTAGGTGCCGAGCAGGATGGCGGCAGCGAACGTGAAGTACATAGCGCGTTTGACCTCGGACGGGGGGATGAGTCCGCCCGCGGTGACGCGCGTGAAGCCTTCGCGTGCCTCGGTGTCAGCGCCCTGAATCGCGTCGTAGTAGTCGTTAGCGAAGTTCGTCCCGATTTGGATGAGCAGCGCTCCGACGAGCGCCGCGAGCGCGGGAAGCGGGGCGAATTTGCCGGCGTGGACGGCGAGGGCCGTGCCGACGAGAACGGGCGCGGCGGCCGCGGGAAGCGTCTGCGGCCGCGACGCCATCACCCACGCCTTCGTGCGAGAGATGTCCTGCGTGCTCATTATCTGCATACGAGGGCCGAAGCAGTGAGTAAGTTCCTATCGAAAACCGTTCGACGCCGGGGAAAAGTGGGGGACTACGGCAGTTCGGCGTCGAAATCAGTCTTCGGAACCGGAATCAGCGGCGTTTTCCGCGTCGGAATCGGCGTCAGCGTCGTCATCGCGTTCGACGCCGATATCGAGGTGTTCCGCGAGCCGTTCGTGGCCGCGCGCCGCCCGCGCTTCGACTTCCTCTTCAGAGAGGTACGTCGAAAGTCGCCGGTCAATGTCGGCCTCACGAAGGTCGTGCAGTTCCGCCTCGTCGAGTTCGCAGTCGTCCGGGACCCGACTGTCGAACCACTCGCGCCAGTCGTCCCGGTCGCCGTCGAGTTCCGCCTCGCGCCGCATCCAGTCCCAGTGGCCCGCGATTTCCTCGGGATAGCCGTGTTCGTGACGGAAGTCGGCGATAGCTGTTCGGGCAACTCGCGCGCCGTGGCCGGCCGAGATAATCGCCTGCGCGTTGATTCCGGTCACCGGCGCGGCGACGTACAGGCCGTCGAACGGCGTGCTTCCGTCTTCGTCGGCGTAGTCGCGGTTGAATCGCTCGCGTTCCTCACCCTCGTACTCGTAGGAGATGAACATCTCGTCGTCGCCGAGCGGTTTGAGAAACTCGCCGCCGTATCTGGCCGCCGCGATGACGCGTCCGGCGGTGACGGTTCGGCCGTCCTGCGTCGTGACGGTGAAACCCGTTTCAGCCTGTGAGACTTCCTCTACGAGGTCAGAGACGAGTTCGCACCCGGCTTCCTCGGCGTGGTCGTGCATCAACCCGTACAGTGTGTCGATGTCGATTCCCGCGGGGAAGCCGAGGTAGTTCTCCAGATACGCACAGCGCCGGAGCGAGGAGCGACCGCGGTCGAAGATGACGGTATCGAGACCGTAGCGTCCCGTAAACACACCCGCGGAACAGCCTGCCGGGCCGCCACCGACGATGACGACATCGTAATCGAAGTCGTTGTACTCCGTCGACTGGTGATTCTCGCTTGTGGACATACTCAGAAG
>NZ_JBZRPK010000696.1:0-16939 GCF_058382125.1 Haloferax sp. s1 | reverse complement strand
CAATGGCTTCAACCTATATCTGCACCGCTCAGACTTTGTCCTCGCACAGATCGAATCGCGTCGTGACGTGAGCGTGGAGAACATCCAGCAAGTGTGAGGCGTGTGGAACGGTGTCCGTTGGGAGCTTCGCCTCGTCTGCAAGGTCGAAATCCCCGTGAGAACACATCGGGAAACAACACCGCAGGTATCGACCTCGGTATCAGGAATTACCTCGCCATCGCCTACGACGACGGGGATGCCGAGTTGTATCCGGGGAATGTGCTGAAACAGAACAAGCACTACTTCACTCGTGACGGGTACGACACTGAAGGCGAGAACGGCCGTTACGCCGTGCGCTTCGCGTCCGACAGAAACTCTCGCGTCAGAAAGACCACTTCCTGCACGCCCTCACCAAGCACGTCGTAGAGCGGTGCATCGACCACGTGGTCGGTCGCATCGCTGTTAGCGACCTGAGAGGATTCGTGAGGACGAGAACGGCGAGTCTCGGAATTGGGGCAAGCGTGGGAACAGCAACTCCACGGATGGGAGTTCGGCCGCTTCACAACGCTCTTGGAATACAAAGCAGAAGAACACGGCATCCTCGTTGACCGCACGAGCGAGCGAGACACGTCGAAGACGTGTTCGTGCTGTGGGCGGAAGCGTGACGCGAACCGAGTGGAGCGTGGATTGTATGTTTGTGAGTCGTGTGGAGCGACGATGAACGCCGACGTGAACGGCGCGGTGAATATCCGACGAGAGATAACTCAGAATCCCTCGACAGGGGATATGAGTAACGGTCGCTTGGCACGGCCAGCAGTCCACCTGTTCAACCAAACCTCGGGGCGCTTCGCACCGAGCGAACAGGCGGGTTGCGAATCTTAATATTCCAATGCTCGGGAACCCTCGTCGCCAGATAGCGTCTGACGGGCAACCAGAACGCTTTGCGTTCTGGTGACGCGCTTTAGCACGGGGGAGATGTCAGGTGGGTGTAAATACGGCGACGCTGGTATAAGAACAGCGGACAATGTGGTGTCCCTTCGCCGTTTGACGTTGACTGACAGGCTCAACAATTTCGCTCGTGTGGGTGCCACGATTATAACCGCGGACACAGTGGTGTTGGTGGTGATCGTGGTACTACCGATAACGTTAGCGTCGGTATTAGCGTCGATATTCTCGTTGGCTGCGGTACAGATTCAGGAAACAGTACACATTCAATGTTATGCCGTCTGAAAATTTCGGGAATACGTCTTGGACTAACTGCGGACATAGTGGTGTACCATGTACTGCCGTGTCCCGATTACACGCTCTTGTTTCACTAAACGACTACCAAATCTGTTGTTGTCGATTTCGATGAACACCACTTTGTCCGCTGTTCTCGCCGAGTCTCATTCGGGGATGTCTCGGATAACACTCTCAAAACAGAGAAACACATCTTGGAGTGGATATCGTATCCAGTAATTTCGAGTGAATATTGAATTCCGTTTCGCTCTCGTTTCTCACTCGTTTCGGCTTTCGAGGATGGCCGCAACGATTTCGTCGGGGTAGTTCGCCGCGACACGAACGAGTGCGTCGTGGAATTCGCGACCGGTCAAATCGCGGATGTCGTGTTCGCGTCGAAGCAGCGACTCGACTTCGAACTCGGCGTCGTCCATGCAGTCGAGCGTCGGCGTTCGGACGTAGATACTTTTCGCGGTGGTCGCTTCGAACTCGAATGCGGGTCCATCTTCGCTGTCAGTCTCTGACCCGTCTTCCTCTGTCGTGTCAACCTCCTTTCGACTAACGGACCCCGACGACTCGTTGTCTTTTGGCTCCGTTTCAGTCTCTGTTTCAGTCTCTGTTCTAGCCTCTCCTTCAGCTTCCTCTTCGGCGGCTCTATCGGTTACTGGGTCGCTCACCGCATCTGTTTCTGAGGACTGCGACTCGTCGGCTGTCTCGACTTTGTCAGCCGATTTAGCTTCACTGGCTGAATTGGACTTCTCAATCGGTTCGGATCCGCTGTTTGTCTCGGTTTCACCGACTGTTTCGACAGCTTCACCGGCTGTTTCGGCACCACTGGCTTCCACGTCATCCGCTGTATCCACCGTACTCTCGACTTCGTCTTCCGTCTCTTCGTCTTCCGTCTCTTCGTCATCTTCGGACTCCATCGCCTCGCCGAGACCGGCGAACCGGTTTTCCTTAGGCATCGTCTCGGCCACCCTGTTCGACGATTTCCGCGAGTTCGTCGAGTCGGTCGAGCATGTCGCTCGTGGGGTCGTACTCACGGAGCGTTTTTCCGTCGCGCCATGCGCGACTGAAGGCGATTCGGTGCCGGATTCCCGGTCCTTTCGAGTCGGGATCGTCAAACAGGTCCGACTGTGCAAACCGAGGGATGAACTTCTCGAATGGTGACGATTCGAGATCGCGGATGATTCGTCGCTCTTCGTTGTTTCCGGTGAGGTCGTTAGGGACGATTGCTAGAATATCCAGGTCGACCTCGCGACGAATCGGTGCGATTTGTTGTTCGAACATACGCTCGAACCCGCTTACGCTCGGTTCGCTCATTAGCAGTGGTACCACGACGTTTCCGGTGCCGATGAGTGCTGCATCGGAGAGCGGCCCGAGGCTCGGTGGCGAGTCGATGACGAGGTAGTCGTACTCGCCGTCGAGCAGCGGGTCGACGATTCGGCGGCGGACCCAGAGTACTCCGAACGTCGAGTTTCGAACCCGGTCTTCGATATCGTCGAGGTCGACATGCGCTGGCAGCACGTCAAAGTGCTCGCGGTCGTGTATCACCTCTTTCACGTCGATTGGGTCGTCGTCAGTCAACACGTCACCGATGTTTGGGTCCGCCGACTCGTAGGCGTCTTTCATTCCGACGCCTTCGGTTGCGTTCCCCTGTTGGTCGAGGTCGACGAGAAGGACGTCGTTTTCGCGCACTGCGAGCGCGTCCGCGAGATTAATCGCAATCGTCGTCTTCCCGACGCCGCCTTTCTGAAGTGAGACGCTCACCGCTCGCGACATCTATCGACCCTCCCACTGCTGGAACATTCCACAATTTGTACAATGTGTGAGCTGTGTCGGCTCTTTGGATGGTGCAAGCCTTGTCTGCATTGCGGACTGTGTAGACATTTGGAGGTTCAAAATCACCTTTTCCCCGTTGGTACATAATTGTATCCACGACTTTTGAACCGTCGAGACTGTTAAGACTGTTAAAACAGCTTATAACTTTCAGAAATTGTGAAAATTGTGAAAATTCCAAAATGTTTGTAGTGCTAGCACCTTATTTACTGCCCTAATCTCATTGGTAGTCACAGCATGAATGACTGTTTTCACGACTCCGCGCTTGCCGGACAGTCTGAAATTTGCACCTTCTGTACCAATTGTCGTCTGCGTCAGATGTTCTCCAATTTTGAACACGCTACAATCTCTACAGTCTTCACACTGCTCTTGATGTCAACAATGTTTGGAATTCTTGGAATCTCTACAATTCCTGCAATTTCTACAGTGTTTGTCTCTTCTACACTGTCTATGACTTCTACAATCCCTGCGATCTCCTTTTTCCTCTCAATCTCTGGAATCTCTACGATTTCTACAATGTCTACAATTTCCTTAGTTCAAACAGCCATTCAGAACTTCACAGTTTCTACAATTTTTACAAATTGTGAATCTCCCACGACTTCTGGAAACTCTATACTGCTCAGAAACTCTCCGCACTCTTAGATTTCTACACGCTCTACAATCTCCTGCTCTCTAAACACTCTCGACAGTGTGTACCTTCTTCAAATATGTACTATTCTAAAAACAGGAGATTCACGGGCTATGCTAGAAAGATACTGCGGACATAGTGGTGTTGTAGTACTGCTTTCGACTACTGCGTTTTCCTTTCCCCAACTCAGTTGGCGAGTTTCTCCGCGAACTTCTCACGGACTTTTTCGACCTTCGGACTCGCGTGGAACTGACAGTACGCGTCGTTGGGATTCTTCTCGAAGTAATCCTGGTGGTACTGTTCGGCTTCGTAGAACGTCTCTAACGGAGCTAACTCGGTCACGACCTCGTCGTCGTACTCCTCGTCGAGTACCTCGATGTAGGCTGCTGCCTGTCGCTTTTGGTCCTCGTCATGAGTGAGAACGATAGAGCGGTACTGCGTCCCAACGTCCGGACCCTGACGGTTGAGTTGTGTCGGGTCGTGGACGGCGAAGAACACTTCCAGTAGTTCATCGTATCCGACGATAGCCGGGTCGTATTCGATTTGTACGACTTCAGCGTGGCCAGTGTTTCCCGAGCAAACCTGTTCGTATGTCGGACTCTCGACTTCGCCGCCGGCGTATCCCGACGTAACCTCGCTGATGCCGTCGAGTTCCTTGAACGCAGCTTCGACACACCAGAAACAGCCGCCGCCGAACGTTGCTGTTTGCGTACTTCCCATAGCGTTGGTTACGCCGCCGGTAAATTAAGCCCCGCGGCGGGGGCAGTCGAGGCCGGTGTTTGACGGGGTGTGTACTACCCTTCACTGTCTCTTCGTGAGGCGTACTGTCTCTTCTGTAGCACCCCAGAGAACCCATCTAGACAACCTTGTCCTGAATAACCCTATTCCTGGTCACCCTGCTTCGGACAATAGCCGCCACGTTACCCACCGCGAATGTACGAGAAGCCAACATTTATCACCATCGTCTGTTAGCAAACACCATGGAAGATGTGTTTGTCGCGAGACTCATGTCCACGACCCTCCACACGGTCAGTCCCGACACGCTCGTCGAGGACGCGGCGCAGTTGATGTTGGACAATAACATCAGCTCTGTCATCGTCGTGGATGGAGAGAACCACCTCGAAGGAATTCTGACGACGACGGACTTTGTTCATATCGTCGCAAAGAGTCAGCCAAAGGCGGAGACGACCGTCTCGCGGTACATGACTACTGATGTTGTTACCGCAGACGCGCAGGACTCTATCGTTGCAGTTGCTGAGTCATTGACCGAACACGGGTTCCACCACATGCCCGTAGTTGACGAGGCAGAAGGCGTAATCGGCATCATCACTACCTCCGACCTCGCCGCGTACCTCTCTCAGTCCGAACAGTTGGTGTCCTCGTAACACCGCCCGGCGTCCACGTTTTTTGTGTTTGGTTACTGATTCGGACGGCGGTTCAGCGCTAGTCCACCCAGCCTATTCGGATAGAGGGTTTACCCAGCCTATTCGGGTAGAGGTTCACTCCACCTGTTCGGATAGGCTCTCGACGACGCTCGCGAGCTTCGGGTCGTTCGTGTGACCGTGGTGAACCGCGAGGGGAGAGATGCTCACCTCGCCGTCGACCATCGCACGACGGTCGCTGCCGACGGGGTAGCGCTCGCTGTGCTCGTCTCCCAGCGGGAAGGGGTTCTCGTAACCGACGGCGTCCGGCCACGAAATGTCTTGGAGGCGAACGTAGACTTCGTCGTCACCGATATCGTGTTCCCGGTCGCCGTCCGGAACCGCCTCGGAGTCGTGGTGGTGTTCGACCTGTTGGTCGTAGTCGGCGTGGGGTCGCGTCACTCGCATACGCGGACTCGGCACGTCGATTGGCGCGTTGACGTTCAGAAGGTCGACCTCGTCGAAGATGCCGGTCCCGTAGACGCGTTCAGTCACGGCGCGGGCGATTCGGGCCGGTCGAGAGAAGTCGTACTCCTCCGGCGGGTGGCAGAAGAAATCCCGTGCGTGATAGCTGGAGACAGCGACAGCAGGGGTCCCGAGGAAGGCGGATTCGATACCTGCGCCGACCGTCCCCGACCGCCCGACGACGTAGTTCCCGGCGTTCGGGCCGTCGTTGATACCGGAGACAACGATATCGAAGTCGGTATCGAGACCGCGAAGCCCGTACGCCACGCAGTCTGCGGGTGTTCCTTCGAGGGCGTAGCCCCACGGATGGTCCCGGCGGACGGCGAGTTCGTTCCGGGCGCGACCGACGCCACTTTGGTTTTCGGCGGGTGCAACGACGGTTACCTCACCGATGGCGGTGAGTTCTTCGCGCATCGCTGCGATGCCGGGCGCGTCGATACCGTCGTCGTTGGTGAGGAGGATACGAAGCGAAGTCGCGGAGTCACTCATCTACAGCACCAATTCACTGTCGCCAGTGGTAGCTATTCCGAATTCGGTCCTGGTGTGTCGGATCTGCGGCTTCCCTGTTCCCAATTAGTTCCGCTAAATCGGCTGCTCTGTGGGGTCGTACTCGACACGATCGATACTTACCCGCCAGTATTTCAGATCGTTCCCGCGGTTCCACTCGAACTGTAGTCATCACACGTTCTGTCATCAAGTTCACTCTCTCAAAAAAGACTCTCACGAAACCCTGAGTATAATTCAAACGATGTATTTATGTAATTAAGTTCGTACTAACGAATGAATGCGCTCTGAACCAGTACGACCGGCAGTCCGGACACCTGCCGATACCGGTGTTAATTCTCCGTTAATTCACCTGGTTTCGGTGTTGCTGTCTGCGTCGTCTCCTACTGGGTTCCAACTCACATCACTGCCCCGCCGTCCAGTTTGGTCCCTGCGCCGGCCACGTGAGACGAGTCGACGTTCCCGGTTGACTGCCCTCCGAACCCCGCTCCGAACCGCCCTCAAAAGAGTACCGTCACGGACGACCGCTCGTGGATACCGCTCCCACCGTGTTGGGGTGAGAAACACGTGAAAACAGTCAACAAATCGAAAGAAGAGGTCCCCTGGGACGACATCGGTTTCGTCATCAGTTCGCGATACCGAATTTCCGTCCTCAACAGACTTTCCGAGGGACCCGCAACACCGACACAAATCGCATCGGACTCGGAAAGTGCCGTCGCACACGTCTCGCGGGCGCTTCAGGAACTGCGAGACCGCTCGCTCGTCGAACTATTGGTCCCGGAACAACGACGAAAAGGCCGAGTGTACGGTATCACCGACGATGCGGAGGGTCTCTGGCGAATTATCAAGGCCCAACAGATGGTGTGACGCTCGCTTCTGTCCGTCCTCGCTCACCTCTGTTCACGTTCCCACTCTGTCTCGCTACCTCCTCCAGTCCCCCTTCAGTCCCGATTTAGCCCCATTCAGCCTCGCTTTCTCCCCTCTCTTGGCTCTCTAAAGCCTTGTTCTCGGAGTCACTTTGCGATACGTTCGCTACTCTTGCTCAGGAACTGGTACGTCCGCTTTGCGAGACTCATGCCGACACCGGTCGACTCGACGACGTAGTACGGCACCAACTCTCCGCCAAACTTCGATTTGTAATTGCAGAGACGCTCTGTGTTCGCGCCGACGAGGTCGTACTCCATGACCGATTCGAGGCCGTCGTCTTCGACGATGTCTTCGATGATTCGCCAGTGAAGCAGGCTGTTGATGCTGACACCGTCGTACTCACCGCGAGCGCCGCCGAGCCAGAAGTAGGCCGTCTCGTTCGAGAAGGGGACAATTATTCCGCTGAGGTATCGGCCGTCAGGGTCGCGGGCAACGTAGACTCGGCACCGGTCGCCGAGGTTTCTGACCAGCGCCTCGACGAACTCCCACGGCATCCCGAACGGTTCGTCTTGCTCGTCGTATCGCGAGGCAACGTCGTCGTACACGGTTCGTGCGCCATCGATTCCTTCGTTTGAGATACTGATATCCAGCTCCTTCGCCTGCCGAATCTCGCGTCGGAGACTGCTACTGAACTGGCTCTGTACCTCATCGGGCGACTGACCGGACAGGTCGAGTCGGTAGGTGAACGAGGGTTTGACGGCGAATCCGGTCCACTCGAACGGTCGTGGGTCGAGATACGACGGGGAACAGAGAACGCGGACGAACGTCCGTTTGTCGCGCACGCCGAGTTCTTCTAGCACCAAGTCCGCGAACTTCCGGTTTACGGACTCGTAGGTACTTTGCTTCGGACTGTTCGGCATCATAATTGGCCCGATGTAGGGAATCGCCATCGACGGCGGCGGCGAGACGACGGCCCGGCCGAGCGGATTCTTGCGGACGAACGTCGGAAACAGTGCGACTGGTTCTTGTCCTTTGAAAACACCGAAGAGGTGCATCTCGCCGTCGAAGTGTTCGTCTATCGCGGCGAGAACAGCGGACGTGTGAAATACTTCGACACCTGACGATGGAAGCGCTTGCTCCCACTCTTCGAGGCTTAGCGTTTCGATACGTGGTTGTGACATGTGTGGGTTGATGTGTGATTGGCCGATTACTGCTCGACAGTGCGTACTCGATTCATCTTTTGGGCAACCACCATCGGGGGGTACCCCTCGGAACTTTGAACAACTATCATCGGTGGATAACCCCCGAAACCAGCCGCGCTGGGAGGCTCGCCTCACCCGTGCGAGTGAATAGCTCGACTTTGGGACTGAGCTGATTTTTGTACAGGTGTGCGATGGCTCTGACCGAAAGCGGCCCGTGTTCGATTTGGTAGAATGTGACGAGTTCCGGGTTGTACTTGCTCTTGTACCGGTTGAGCCGTCGATTATTAGCTCCGACAAGGTCGTATCTGGTCATTCCCCGATTTCGTCCGTCGCACATTATCCGCCAGTCCAGGAGGTCGTTGACATCGACGCCGAAATCCCGCTCCGGGCGGACACCGCCAAGCCACCGATAGACGGTATCTCCGTACTGGAGTGCGATGATTCCGCTTACGAACGAGCCATTGTAGCGGAACACGTACGGCCTGACTTGTCCATTCGGAAGGGTATCGTACAAGTCGAGGACGAACTGGGGTGGAACGTCGAAGGTCAATCCTTGTTCTTCGTACCGATTTTTGACCAGCGTCAGAATGGTCCGAATGTCGTCTCGTCCGCCTTCTTCGATTTTGGATAGAACCGCTTTCCCATCGCGGATGTTTCGTCGGGCGTTCCGACTGAATGACATCAGCAGGTCGTCCTCGCTCCGGTTCAAATCGACGTTGTAGGTATACTTCGGCGAAACGTCACACCCTCCCCACTGGAACGTCCGCATGTCAGTGTAATAGTTGCCGACGCGAACGTGTGTGTAGTTCGGTCCAATTTCAGACCGTATCCAGTCGGTACAGCCCTCGATGAATCGGTTTCGACGCCGCTCGAATTTTCGACTCTTGATGTTGCCAGCATCGAACATCACCGGTCCGAGATACGGGACTCCGATGTGAGGTGGCGGGGAGAATGCCGTTTTGACGGGCCCTTTTCGAATCTCGAACACGGGGAACACCCCGACCGGTTCTTCGGTCTTGAACCCGACAAGTAGGTGTAGCTTCGAATTCGAGTACTTCGCCTGTTGCCTGAGGGCATCGTACTGATGAAAGATACTCGCTTGACTCGACTGCTTGACGTACTCGTCCCACTCATCGCGGCGACTCGGCTCGAATTCGACGATTTCGATTGTCATTGGCGGACGGATGACTGAGCGCTCTGGCGATGCTTTCGTGACTGGTGATAACCCGGTGTGTGTCCGAACCGACTGATACCCACCGTGTTGGCGGTTAAATCGGTTGATTCCTGAAAGGGCCCGTGCCGCGGTTGGGACACCCCAACCGGTGTCGTCTTAGAAGACATTCTCGAAGTAATGTGACGCGAGGATGGGGATTTGTTATGTAGCGACTATACGGAAATCCGTACAGTTCTGCGGCTTTCAGGATATCTCTGTCTGCACCCGAAGACCGTCGATACCGTATCCGTGGGTTGGCTCACCGGATATTCTCGTGGCAACGTACTCGGCAATCGCGTACGCCATCCACGCCTGACACCACCGCATGAGTGTCATCCGCTTGGTGTAGAAGCGGTGTTTTCGGAAGTAGAACCGCCCGTCAGATGGTTCGTACATGTTCGCCAGCGCCCAGTCAATAGCACGTTCTGCTCTGTCGTACTGACCGGCGTAGGTAAACACGAGGATTCCCTGTGCGGTCGCGTGTGTATCCCGCGGATAGGCGTTCTCTTCGTCGAAGTTCGGCGCACCATTTTCGTCGAACAGTTCTCGGGCATAGAAATCGAGACCATGAGTCGTCGTCTCGTCGTACCGCCCGCTCTCTACGATTTGTTCGTACCGCTGGAAGCACTCGATGATGAACCCGTTGTGGTGGTTGTCCATCGAGAGGTGTGACGCGGTCGGCGGTTCACGGTAGTACCAGCCGCCGCGTTCGGTCTGTTTCGACGCGACGAAGTCGTACACTTTCTCGGCGCGTTCGAGCAACGCTTCGTCGCCGAAGTAGTCGTACAGTTCGATGAAGAGCCTCGCCCCGATAGCCAGCGCATTGAGCGTGTAGCTGTCTTTCGGATGCGAGAGATAGTAGTCCATGACTGCGCCGTCATCTGTCGGCCGGTAGTTGAGGTCTTTCACCATAACATCGACGGCGGTCTTGGCGATATCCGGGTAGTTCGGGTCGAACTCTCGTCCGGCGAGAAGTGCCTTCACGCCGTACCCCGTCGAGACGACGTTTGGCGAGTGCGGAATTCCCTCTCGCGGACCGTTGCGGCCGGAGAGATGTTGAATGACGTGTCGGTGGCTTCCGGCAAAGCCGCTGTATCCCTTGGCTTGATTCGCGATGAGCCATTCGGTCAACGCGGCCGCATCATCGAGATACAATCGGGTGTCTTCGTCGCCGTCGAACCAGTTCGCCAACTGTGCGCGACTCCGATTCGCCATGGCGAAAAGCGATATTCCCTTGAAATTCCGTCGCTGCTCGACGAGAAAGAGCGGGCGGACGTTGATGGGAGAGCGCTTGATAAACTCCTGGACGGCGAGGTCGAACCAGCGGTTTTCGATGGGCATCGAGAGCAGTACCCGACTGCTCATCCCGTCACCGTAGTCCCAGCCCTTGTAGTCCCGTTCGCGAGCGTACTGGAGGACGTCATCGAGTACGTCGACGTACCGCTGGAGACGTTCGGTGTCGACGTTCTCGTCCGGTTGATACTGTGTCTTCGATGGTGAACTCATAGTGTAGAATTGCCTCTCTGAGTCGTTACTGGCTGTCCGAGAGGAAGCCCGCAGTGGGCTTTGTTATACAGCTGATACCGACAGACTGAGGCGCTCAGAATGTCGATGGTATGAGTCGATTAGCAGGCGGTCGAGAAGGACCGATTCGGCGTCGAACCGTCGGCTCGGCTCACCCGGCCTGGTTGCGCTCTGTTTGTCCCGTCACGTTCGACCCGACTTTGCTTTCTCTGTCCTCTCCTGTCGATTCGGGTCCGTGTTCTTCGAGGAACTCTCGGTAGTAGTCGCCGACGGGACCGACCCACGCACCCCGGTCGAGTGCCCATTCGACGAGTCGACGGTAGAGCCGTCGGTAGCCGGGGAATTCGGCTTCGCTGAAGTACCGCGGGTGCCACAACACCGTCATCACCGCGCCGTGTTCTTCAGCGTCGACGAGTAGTCGCTCGCATTCGGCCCACGCTGAATCAAGCGCCGAACCCGGGTCGGGAAGCGAGACTTCCATCAGCGTCAGCGGGAACACGACGAATTCGTCGTCGAATGGCCGGAACGGCTGGTAGCCGTGTTGGAACCCGTTTGTCGAACTCGAACCGGGACTGGCGTCGTACCTGAGTCCAAGTTCTCGGTGGTACTGCCACGTTCGAGGACTGAGTTTCAGGTGGTGTTGTCGTCCACCGAGGATTTCGTGGCCAAGCACCGATTCCAGCTCTTTTTTCTCCGTTCGGAGGCGGTCGAAGTCGTCGCACGACCGAAACGACCCGTGAATGCCGACTTCCCAGCCTCCTTCGTCGAGGCTGTGGATGACCTTGGTGATCGACGCCGACCTCAGGTCGTACCGGCCGAAGTGTTCAACCCAGTTTTCGGGTTTGAGCCAGTCCCCGAGAGACCCCGTTTGGAGCAGACTCGGCTCGTTGAGGAAGTAGAACGACGACCGGACGCCGAGGTCGCGTTCGAGAGCCATGATGTTCTCGAACTGCCAGTACGGGTTCTCCCGACTGAGGAGCGTCCGGAGGTGATACGTTGGGCTCTCCTTTGTCGCGTAGAACAACCCTTGATACGTCTTGTACGGGCGGTCTACGTCGTGCGTCAGGCAGACTGCAAACTCCTCACTCATCGTCGTTGCTTCTGAATTCACTCATCGTCGTTGCTCCTGAAGTCACTCATATCCGAACTCCGAGAGTACGTCAGCGATTCGCTCCGCTGCGGCCCCCTCGCCGTAGAGCGACGGTTTCTCAGGCAGCGATTCGGTCGATTGCAGTGCGGTTCGAATCGCGTCCGGGTCCGCGCCGACGAGGACGTTCCACCCGGTATCGACGGTCTCTGTCCACTCGGTCTCGTCCCGGAGCGTGATACAGCGCGTGTCGAGGTAGAACGCCTCTTTCTGAACACCACCGGAGTCGGTGACGACGCGTTCTGCCCCGTCGAGGAGCCTGATAAAATCGAGGTAGCCGACAGGGTCGATGAGCAGGACGTTTTCGTCGTCCGCGAGTTGCGGCCAGAGACCGCTGTCGTGGAGCACCGTTTCGGTTCGTGGGTGGACGGGGAAGAAAACGGGTTTGGGAGCCTCAGCGAGTCCGTTCACAATAGCACCCAGCCTCGACAGGTCGTCCGTGTTTGCGGCACGGTGAACCGTCGCCAAGATGTACTCGCCCTCGTGGAGACCATGGTCGTTCAGGACTTCCGACCGCTCCCGGGCGGTTGACCGAACCCGGAGGACTGCGTCGTACTGCACGTCTCCGGTCACGTAGACGCCATCGTGGATACCCTCCGACTCCAGCGTCGCGGCGGCGGACTCCGACGGCGCAAATAGGAAGTCCGAGCAGTGGTCGGTGAGCACTCGATTCACCTCTTCCGGCATCTCCCAGTTGTGACTCCGCAAGCCCGCTTCCACGTGCGCCAACTGCGGGGTTCGCTTCGCAGCCACGAGGGCTGCCGCGAGCGTCGAGTTCGTGTCGCCGTAGACGAGCACCACGTCGGGGTCTTCGTCGGCAATGACGGTGTCGAGTCGCTCCATCATCTCGGCAGTTTGGGCAGCGTGCGTTCCCGACCCGACGCCGAGATTGTAGTCAGGTTCCGGCATGTCGAGTTCGTCGAAAAACACGTCCGAAAGCGACTCGTCGTAGTGCTGGCCGGTGTGGACGAGCACTTCGTCGTGTTCACGCCGGAGCGCGTCCGATACCGGGAATGCCTTGATAAATTGGGGTCGCGCTCCGACGACAGAGAGGATTTTCAACCTACTCATTGACGCCTTCCTCCACTCGTTGACGCCTTCCTCCACTCATTGGCGTCCCCCCTCCCGCAGTTCTGCTGCCCGGAGCGTTCCTCCTCGCGATTTTCCTTGCAATCTCTCCGTTCCTCGCGGTCCGGCACCAATCGCGTACACGCGGTGGTCGATATCACCGAGCGTGCCGCGTCCGTCGATGACCACGAGGTCGTCGAAGACGCCCCAGTCGATGTCGTCGAACTCCTCGTGCGGGGTGACGACGACGACGGCGTCTATGGATTGTTCTGGAAGTTCAGAAAGTGAGACTGGCGTCGCGCCGAACGACGTGATACCATCGGCATCGAGCATCGGGTCGACTGCGAGGACGTTCGCACCGAATTCGTTCAGGCGGTCGATGACGCCTGCGGCCGGTGTTGCACGGGTCTCTGCGACGCCGGGACGGTAGGTAATGCCGAGAACTGCGACGGTCGAATCTGCGATATCTCGGTCCGACTCCGCCAATTCGTCGCGAAGCTTATCGGCGGTGAACCTCGGCATGCTATCGTTGACTTCGCGTGCGGTCTGGAGGAGCGGCGTGGCCGACTCGACTCGACTCGTGATGAAGTACGGGTACCACGGGATGCAGTGGCCGCCGACGCCCGGTCCGGGGTCGTGGATGTTGCAGTACGGTTGCGTGTTGGCCGCCTCGATAGCTTCCGTCACGTCGATACCGAGGTCGTCGCGTATCCGCGCGAGTTCGTTTGCGAGGGCGATGTTGACATCGCGGTAGATGCCTTCGAACAGTTTCACGGCCTCGGCGGTCGTCGCGTCTCGAACCGCGATGACCTCGTTCGAGGTTATTTCGCCGTAGACGAGTGCGGCGACGCGAGTGCTCTCCGCATCGACGCCGCCGACGATTTTCGGATGTGATGCGGTGATATCCTGTACTGCCCGCCCCGACGAGGTTCGTTCGGGGCAGAACGCGACGCCGAATTCGTCGCGCGAAACGCCGCTTTTCGCTTCGAGATAGGGTCCGACGAGGTCGCTACACGTCCCCGGCGGGACGGTACATTCGACGATAACCGTGTCACCCGGTGCGAGGCTCTCGGCGCTGCTGTCGAGAACGGCCTCGAACGCCGCAAGGTCGGGTTCGCGGTCGTCGGTCAGCGGGGTCGGGACGATGATGCCGGGTACCGACGCCGCCCCCGCCGCGGCGACGCTGTCGGTCGTCGCACGCAAGGCACCGCGTTCGACCTGCTCAGCGACAAGTTCTGGGAGCCCCGGCTCTTTTGCGACGTGACACTCACCGCCGTTTACCGACCGGACCACGTCGTCGTCGATGTCGACGCCGACGACGTTGCTCGTCGCTTCGGCATAGACGGCCGCGAGCGGGAGGCCCATCTTTCCGAGACCGTACACTGCAACCGGGTGAGACCCGTTTCGGAGTTCTCGCTTTTGTTCTTCCGGCGGATGCGTCGAGTTGTAGAGACCGGTTGTTTGGTTGCTCATTGTTTTCGCTCCGCGGTTTCGACGTTCTGGGTTGTCACGTCGGCGCTGGTCCGAATACGCTGTGCAACGTCGATGGCGCGGAGACCGTCGGCCGCCGAGACGCGTACCGAACCGCCGTTCGTGGCGGCGTCTACGAACGCCTCAAGCTCGAATTTCAGCGGCTCACCGGTTTCTATCATCGGCTGTTCCATGACCACCTCGTGACGATAGCGGATGTTTCCCTCGTCGCGCAGGTAATCCGGTCGCGACTGGCGGAATATCTGGACCGACTGGTTCAGGTAATCCACGCGGATGAGTCGGTCGCGCGCCGTGATGTCGAGGGTTCGCGTCTTCTGTTGGGTGAGCCGACTCGCGGTTAGCGAGCCGATGACGCCGTTACCGAAGGTCAGCTGGGCCGTCGCGTACTGCTCGTCGGCCGCGCTCGTCCCAGTCACGGTTTGGACCTCGGCATCGACCAACGAGAGAATCACGTCGATGTCGTGAATCATGAGGTCCATGATGACGCCGTCGCCCATCTCGCGGTTCAGCGGCGGGCCCAGCCGGTTTGCCGTGATGGCGACGGGTTCGACAGCTTCGAGAAGCCCGTCGAGTGCTCGTACGGCGGGGTTGAACCGTTCGATGTGGCCGACCTGTAGCGTTACGCCGTGCCAGGTGGCGAGCGCCGACAGTTCTTCGCCAACGGTGAGGTCGTCGACGAACGGCTTTTCCACGAGGGTGTGGACCCCCGCTTCGATGCACTGTCGGGCTACCGACCCGTGGTACGGTGTCGGGACCGCGACAGTGACCACGTCGACTCGGTCGAGCAGTGCGCCGATAGGGTGCGCATCCGTGTCGAAATCGTCGGCGACGGCCACAGCACGGTCCATATCCGCGTCAGCGACGCCGACCAGTTCGACGTCACGGAGTTCAGAGTAGACACGCACGTGGTTCGTCCCCATCGAGCCGACGCCGATGACGCCCGCTGCAATGGGGCTGTCTTCGTGGCTCACGTCACCACCTCCGCATAGTCGGTGACCGCTCGCCCGATACGCTCGATGTCCGCTTCGCTGAGTTCGGGGTGAATCGGTAGCGAAAGTACTCGCTCAGCGGCTTCCTCGGCAACCGGTGCGGACACTGATAGGTGCTCGTAGGCCGGTTGCTTGTGAACCGGTTTCGGGTAGTACACCCCGGTCGAAATTCCCTTGGCGTCGAGGTATGACTTGAGCGCGTCGCGGTCGACACTGTCACATTGGACGGTGTACTGGTGGAAGACGTGCGTCCGGTCCGGCGGCGTGTAGGGCGTCGTAACCGGGGCGTCTGTGAGGTACTCGGAGAGTGCGGCGGCGTTGGCCTGCCGTGCCCGGGTGAACCCCGGGAGCCGTTCGAGTTGGATACGTCCGATAGCGGCCGCGATACTCGTCATGCGGAAGTTGTGGCCGACTTCGGCGTGCTCGTAGCCGGATACCCGGCCGTGGTCGACGAACCGAGCGGCGCGCTCGGCCACGTCGGCGCGGTTGGTGGTAATTATCCCGCCTTCGCTCGTGGTCATGTTCTTCGTCGGGTAGAACGAGAAGCACGCCGCGTCGCCGAATGAGCCGACTCGCTTGCCCTCAACTTCCGCACCGTGTGCCTGTGCGGCGTCTTCTACGAGGGCGAAATCGTAGGTCTCGGCGAGTTCGACCAGCCGAGTCATGTCGGCTGGGAGACCGTACAGATGGACCGCGATGACCGCATCGACTTCCTCGCCGTCTCGGAGACGAGATTCGAGCGCGTCCGGGTCGATGTTGTAGGTTTGCGGGTCGATGTCGACAAACCCCACTTCCGCGCCGGTGAAGGCGACGGCGTTGGCTGTTGCGATGAACGTGAACGGCGTCGTCAGAACGCGGTCGCCCGAGCCGATTTTGAGCGCGTGGAGCGCGGCGTGGAGCGCGGTTGTCCCGTTGGACGTGGCCACACCGTGGTCGGCACCGCAATAGTCGGCGAACTCGCGCTCGAATCCTCGAACTTCGGGACCGTCGGCGATGATGCCGCTGTCGATGACGGAGTCGATTCTGTCGCGTTCCGCTGCTCCGAGTTGCGGCGACGCGATTGAGATACGTTCGTCGTTCATCGTCGAATCGCGTTCCCTCCCTGCAGTTGTGCCGGTAATTCACGGTGGACGGCGGGCGCGCCAACGGCGAGCGTGCGGGGCGGTACGTCGTCGACGACAACTGCACCGGCGGCGACGAATGCACCCTCACCGATTGTCACGCCGGGTAAGAGCGTCGAGTTCGCGCCGATAGAGGCGTGATTCTCGATGGTCGGTCCGACGAGTTCTGCCTCGGTTCGAACCGGGTAGGGGTCGTTCGTCATCACCACACCGGGGCCGACGAACACGTCGTCGCCGATGTGGGTGTTTGTGGGGATGTAGAC
>NZ_JBZRPK010000436.1:0-4609 GCF_058382125.1 Haloferax sp. s1 | reverse complement strand
CCCCCGCGGGGCGTCACTGAGGTCTCCTGCACGGCGTGCCGTGTGTAGTGCCTCGACGACCGGTTCGTCGGCGTCGATTTCGGCGGGTTCGACCGGCGCGGAGAAGCGCGGGAACGACGGCGGGCGCGCCGAGGGCCACTCGTCGTCTGCGGCGACGGTCGCCAGTCGGTCTTCGAACGCCTGTCCGCCCTCGGACACAGTCTCGCCCGGCGCAACACCCGGTCGCCACTCGGCAGTGAGCGTCCCCGCGACGCTGGACGCCCACGTTCCCGCCTCGACGCGACCCACACAGACCGGCCACGGAATCGGAAAGTCGTACAGCGGGTGCGAAACGTGTTCAGTGCGCTCCGTTTCGAGTTCGAAAAACGCCTCGCGAATGCGCTCGAACTTGGGCAGTACGTCGACACCGCGCCACCGCGAGGCCGCGTGGGCGGTCCGACCGGTGAGGTGGAGTCGCTTCATCACCGACCCTTCGGTGGCCAGAACCGGTTCGAGTTCCGTCGGCTCGGCCACCAGCGCGGCGTCTCGCTCGAAGGGGTACGGATTGTCCAGCGCGGCCGCCGCCGCCCCGATACCGCCTTCTTCTTCGCCGACGACGCTCTCGATGACGACCCGGCCGTCGAGGTCGAGGTCCCCGGCTTCGACGGCATCCCGGAGGTCTACTGCGGCGAAGACGCACGCCGAGACGCCGGATTTCATGTCGGCTGCGCCGCGAGCGCTGACGGTCACGCCATCGTCGTCCCAGCTGGGGGTAAACGGGTCGTGTGACCATAGTTCCGCGTCGGCGGGAACCACGTCGACGTGGCCGTTGAGGACGATGGTCTGTCCGGCGTCGGGGTCACCAAACTCGAAGACGCCGGCGACGCTCGGGCGGTTTCCGGTGTCGATGTCGTCGGGGTCGTCGGGAAACGACGGATGCTCAGCGAGTCGGACCGGGTCAGCAGTCCACTCGTACGTCTCGAAGCCGAGATCGTACAGTCGGTTTTTGAACCACTGCTGTGCCGGGGCCTCGGCGCGGGCGACGCTCTCGAACCGGAGGAAGGTGTCCACAAAGTCGCGCAGCTCCATGCATTGGTAGACGGCAACGGGGTACAAAGCAGTCGGGGGCGCGAAAATAAACGTTTATCAGTATCCCCATTTAAAGAGAAATCGAGGGCTGGTAGCTCAGTTAGGCAGAGCGTCTGGCTTTTAACCAGACGGTCGGGGGTTCAAGTCCCTCCCAGCCCGTTTCTACGACGTTCACGAGACGGAGAGCGTCTCGTGAGCAAACCAGAACGCTATGCGTTCTAGTGAGAACAAACGTGAGGAGTGAAACGGTTCTGAGGGACTTGAATCAGAGAGCGAGCGATGTGCTGAAGTAAAAATACGCACCGTAGCGTTGGAACCTCGTTGCTATCCCTGCTTGAACACGACGCCGCCGCCGGTCTTCGGATACGTCCACTCGACGTTATCGGAGGGACAGCCGAACCGACAGGTTCCGCATTCGAGACAGTTCTCGTAGGCAATCGACGGGACTCCGTTACTTCCTTCTTCGACGGTCCAGACCGCGGCCGGACAGACCTGCTCGCACTCGTTGGTCGTACAGTCGGTGCAAACGTCCGCGTTTTTGATGCCGAGGTGCGACTCGCCGGCGTCTCGGTATTTGACCGTGTAGAGACGGTCCTCGATACTAACGTCCGGAACGTGGGGTTGTACAGTGCTCATGATAACATCCTCCGGAACCGCCACGCGCGCTTTGCCGCGCCGAACCACCCGCCGGCCGCTTCGAGGAGGCGGTCGCGCGCCGCGTCCGTGTGCTCGTCTTTCGACGTGCGGTCCATCTTGAAGTACTCCGTCTCGGCATCGGCCAGCGCCCGCGGCAAGTCCTCGAAGAGGAACTGGCGGTCGTCGGCGATGGTCCCTTGGAACCAGTCGTAGTGCCGTAGGTTCTCCACGACGAAGGACTGTTCGAGGTCACGCGGATAGGCGACTAGCGCCGACTCGTCGCTTCGGTCGTCTTCGAGTGCAGCGGCAATTGCCTTCCCGGCGTGGTAGCCGCTTTCGACGGCCATGTTGGTCCCTTCGAGGTGGACGCCGCTGTTCAGCACCAGTCCGGCAGCGTCACCGACGACGACGGCCCCGTCGTGGACGAGGTCGGGCATCGCCTTGGCCCCGCCTTCGGGGATAACGTGCGCGGCGTACTCGGTCCGACGGGCACCACGAATCAGCGGCGCCACCGCGGGGTGCGATTCGAAGGCATCCAGCGTTTCTTCGGGTGTCTGGCCCTGCGCGGCGTCTTCGATGCGGTAGGCGATACCGACGCTGATGGTTCGTTTGTTCGTGTAGACGAACCCGCCGCCGACCGCTTGCCCGACGGCACCCTCGCCGAAGTAGTGGTAGGCTGCGCCAGCGTCGCCGTCGAGGCGGAACCGGTCGTCGATGGTCTCGCGGTCGAGTTTGAACACCTCTTTGACCGAGACGGCGACGTCTTCGCGGTCGGGTCGTTCTTTGAGGTCGGCCGCCTCGCTCACGAGTGAGTTCGCCCCTTCAGCGAGGACGACAACGGGTGCGCGAAGCTCCCCGTTCGGGCGGTCTGTTTCGACGCCGACGATGGTTTGCCCGTCGCGGAGGACGCCGGTGACGGTCGTTTCCGTGACGAGCGTTGCGCCGGCCTCAACAGCCTGCTTGGCGAACCACTCGTCGAACCGTCGCCTGAGGACGGTGTAGGAGTCGTTGTGCGGTTCGTCGTGCCACGCGCCGGGGCGTATCGAGACGGCCGTTTCGTCGCCGTCCGAGGTGAGCATCGAAAAGCGCTTTTCGGCGATGTACCGCTCCATCGGCGCGTCGTCGATATCGACCAGTTCGCGGATGGTCGGCGTGTAGAGCACGCCGCCGAAGACGTTCTTCGTCCCCGGTGCAGGGCCGCGTTCGAGCAGCAGGACGTCGAGTCCTTCGCGGGCCATCGTCAGCGCCGCGGCGGTCCCTGCGAGTCCGGCACCGACGACAATGGCGTCGTAGGCGTCGTTGTAATCCGGCGTTTCGGACTGCAACGTCGGCTGTTTGAGTTCGCCGCTTTCGGCTCCGTCGGCGCTCATGCTGCCACCTCCTGTTGCTCCCGAACCAGTTCCGTGAGCTTCGGAAGCACCTCGTGGAGGTCGCCGACGATACCGTAGTCGGCATGTTCGAAGATAGCCGCGTTCGGGTCGGTGTTGACGGCGACGACGACATCGCTGTCGTTCATCCCTTCGAGGTGCTGGACGGCACCCGAAATCCCGGCGGCGATGTACAGGTGCGGCCGGACGGTTTTCCCCGTCTGGCCGACCTGCCGGGCGGGTTCAATCCAGCCTTCGTCGACGGCGGCGCGACTCGCGGCGACTTCGCCGCCGAGCACCTCCGCGAGTTCGACGATGGGACCGACTTCGCCTTCGCACCCAGCACCGCCGGCGACGACAACGTCGGCGTCGGTGATGTCGACCACGTCGCTGACGACCCGTTCGAGAACGGTCGAGAGCGCGTCTTCCTCCGCGACGACGACCTCTACTTCCTCGACCGCTGCCGCACGTTCTACGTCGCTTTCGGTCGGTTCGCTCGTGTCGAAGACGCCAGCGCGGACCGTCGCCATCTGCGGCCGGTGTGCCGGACACTTGATGGTCGCCATGGCGTCACCGCCGAACGTTGGCCGACTGGCGAGGAGTAGTCCCTCGTCATCGACCGCGAGTTCGGTACAGTCGGCGGTGAGTCCGGCGTGTGCCGGGACTGCGACGCGGCCCGCGAAGTCGCGGCCGGTGTGCGTCCCGCCGATGAGGACGATACTCGGTTTTCGCGCTTCGACGAGCGCTCGGAACTGCTCGCCGTAGGGGTCCGCCCGGTAGGGTTCGAACACCGCGTCGTCGGCGAGAAGTGCGCGGTCCGCCCCGCGAGCCACCGCCTCCTCGGTGAGGTCGGAAACGTCGTCGCCCATGACGAGTGCGACGAGCGATTCGTCCGTCTCGTCGGCGAGTTCGCGCCCTTTCGCCAGCAGTTCCCACGAAACCGGTGCGGCCGTTCCGTCGTGCTGTTCGACGAACACCCAGACGTCTCGATAGTCGTCAGTCTCAATAGTCATTCAGCGCACCTCCGCGATGTACTCGTACAGTTCGTCGACGCTTTCGACGCGAATGCGCTCGCGCTCGACCGGCGTTGCGGTGTCCATCCCGCCGACTTTGGTCGGTGAGTTTGCGAGTCCGACGCGGTCTTCGATACCGAGGTCCGACGCGGACCACTCGACCGGTTCGAACTCGGTTTCGGCGAATATCTTCCGGTGCAATCCCGCGGGTCGCGGGCGGTTCGCGCCGAATTCCATCGCCACGACGACGGGCAGTTCGGCGGCCACTCGTTCGTAGCCTCCCTCAACGTCTCGTTTTCCGACGAGGACGCCGTCCTCGGGCCGGGGGTCCAGCGATTCGACGTAGGTGAGTTGCGACCAGCCGTTGTGAGCGGCGATTCCCGGCGGTACCTGCCCGGTCGAGGAGTCGGTGCTCTCCTCGCCGCAGTTGTCCTTCCTCTTATACACATCTGAAGCCGCCGACGATCTTACTCGCATTTTTTGTTATAGAACCCATAAAACTGATTATTATGATTCCAACAACTT
>NZ_JBZRPK010000437.1:0-4627 GCF_058382125.1 Haloferax sp. s1 | reverse complement strand
GCCGACGTGACCCCCGTGACGCCCCGCAAGACGTACGTGGCCCTCCGCGACTGAAGCAATCCATTCGAGACGCGATACCGCCGAGAGCAACCGACAAACGAACTACCGATAGACGCGACAAAAACGACGCTTCTTCTCACCGACCACAGACGCGAATCGCCGATGCGAGTTCTCGAATTCGAGTACTGGGCAGACTGTTCGGCGACGCGGTGACGACTGGTTCGAATCGGTCGACAGCCTCGCTGAGACGAGTATCAGCTGGAACCGCCGTCGCTGGTGCGCCGAGTACGTCGGCGAAGGCGTCGAGCGGCGGGTCGTCGACGGTTCGGTTGACCGCGACAGCAGCGAGACCGCATCCAAGCTCCCGAGCGAGTTCACGGGTTCGGACCGCGTCGGCCAGCGCGTACCGTTTCGGCGACGCGACGACGACACAGGCGTCCGCGATAGCGAGCGGTACTCCCGCGTTGGCGCGCATTCCGGCTGGGCAGTCCACGACGACAGTTCCGTACGCGGCTTCGACCGCGTGGAGTACATCATCGAGGCGGCGCACGTCGGCCGCGCGGGCACCGGCGAGTGTCCGTCCGCAGGGGAGAATCGAGACTGGTGCACCCTCGCGGACCGCTTCGGTCGGGTCGGCACGGCCCGCGAGCACGTCGTGGAGGTCCGGGCCGGGTGCGTACGGAAGGTTCGCCATCCCGAGGTCGGCGTCTACGACGACAGCATCCAAGGCCGCACCGAGTTCGAACGACAGCGTCGACTTACCGACGCCGCCCTTGCCGGAGACGACGGCGAGAATCATGCGAGCCTCCGGAGTGCTTCGATGTCGGGGTCGGCGTCGGCCGCTCGGTCGGCAAGCGTCGTCGCACGTTCGGCCAGTCGCCGCAGTTGAGCGCGGTCCGCATCGAGTGATTCTACGTCCTCGATGCTGGCGTCCGAGGTAGAAAGCGCCGTCGCCGCCGCGTCAACTGATGCGCCATCGAGTTGTTCAGCCAGTTCGATTCGGTGCGCCACAGCAGCGAGAAACGAAGAATCGAGGTGTTGGTCGGCGTCGGGTGCCGTCGGTATCGGGTCTGCAGTCGCGTCCGAGTCTATTTGCGCAGCGTCTACTGCCGGGGGTGTCGCCGAAGGCGCAGAAGGACCCACGGTCTCAGACTCGGAGCAGTCGCTTTCTCCCTCACCATGGGTATCGGCGACTGCCGCCGCGACGTCGGCGTCGGTTGGGCCGCGAACTGACGCTTCCGACTCGGGGACAACCGTGCTGTCGGCAGTCGAGGGAGACTCCGAGGTCGGCGCTGGAACCGCGTCTGCGGGCGGGCGAGACGCACCGAGTTCCCGAATCGCGTCCGCAGCAGTCGACCGGTCCTGTTCGTCTGTCTCGTCCGCCCGGCCAAGAACGTCGATATCGACGACAGTCGCCGGGTCTACGTCGCCACTGAGGTCCGGCCCGGATGGAGACAACGGGCAAGCGTACCCGAGTGCAACTGTCGATTCGGCGGGGACGACGCCCTCGAACCCGTCGTCGTCCCAGCCGGGGGCCGGGACACCGGCCCGACGAGGTGGGAGAACCGGACCATCGAGACGGTTCTGGAGGCGAACGCGCTGGTCGACCGGCGCGGCGTTGTCGAATCTGACCGTCACGAGGACTACGTCGTCCACGACGGTTACGTCGACATCGGAGTGCATGGCGGGGCTGGCCGCCTTATGGTATATAAATCGATGCCCGGAACGACCCAAGACTGAGACGTGAATCGGAGTTTGACGACTCAACACCGGATAACGGGTGTATCGAGCCAACGTGCGGCGGTCTCAACGTCACCGAAGAACCGACGCGTCAGGACGACCGGTGCGTCCAGATCAGCGAGACGGACGGCAGCGAGGGCGTCTACGACCGAACTTCGGTTCGGGTTCGAATTTGAGTTTGAATTCGAGCTCGCGTCCGAAGCAGCATCAGTCGGCTCGAAGAACTCCGCAGTGAGTTCGCGAACAGTATCATCGAACTCCTCGCTGAGTTCGGCACAGAAGTATGACCGGCGTTCACGCCGCCGATTTGCAATCGCATCGTGGAGTCGAAGACGTTCTTCTCGTCCGTCGCGAGCGCGCCGGGCAGCGCGTTCGAGCGCTTCCAACCGCTGTTCGGCCGCGATTCGCTCTGTCTCCACCTCGGAGAGTTTCGTGGCTATTTCTACGAGTTCCGACTGCGTGGAGGCCGCTGACGCGTCGTCTCCGGCCTCGCGGTGGGCGTTGAGCCGTCCGCGGAGCGTCGCTACGCGTTCTCGGAGTCGGGTTTCGTCGTCTCCAGCGGCGGCGACCCGGCGGCGCGCTTCCCGGAGTTCAGATGCGGACGGTACGATGTGGTCAGGGGAGTCGTCTTCAGTTTGGCCCTCGTGTTCGGCAAGTCGCGCTTCGAGTTGGGCGAGTTCGTCGTCAACCGGTGTTTGCAGTCCGCGTGACCGGCCAACTGCGACGAGGAGTTGGCCTCGTGACGGTGGTGATTCAGGAACCGGAATTCGAGCGAGTCGGTCGTAGCCCGGTCCCGGAGTCGGACAGTCGACCCAGAGTCCGCTATCGGTTGCGGCGGGGGACTGAATGTCGTCGCCCGCTCCGTCGGGAGTTCGAACCGCGTCCACCACCGCGGCGGGGTCGAGGCCGACGTCAGACAGGTCGGAAGTACGGCCCGCTCGAACAGTTCCGTCGGGGAGTCGAATCCTCATAGTTCTCGGTCTCGCATTTCCGACGCGGACGGGTAGTCGGTTCCCGTGGCGAACTTGCTGTACGGCGTCGCCGGTGAATCACGGGCCTCGTACGCTTCAGCCGCCTCGCGGACCGACTCGGGAACGGTCGTAAACTCGTTGAACGGCGCAGTCCGCTCTATCTGCACGTCAGCATCGTGTTTCTCGCGGAGTCGCAGTGCAAGGAAGGCGGCCAACTCCGTCTCGTCGAACAACGCGGCGCGTCCGAGTCGACGAACGACAACGTCCTCGTGGCTCCGACAGATGTTTCGAAGCGTCGTCCGCGCCGCCTGCGAGTAAGTCACGACCAACAGCACGAACACCCCGTCACAGAGTCGGAAGAAAAATCGTTCGACGTGCCGTATTTCGTGTTGTTGAGCCGTCTTGTTTCCGAATTGTTGGTTTTCCAGGCGACCGCATTGCCGAACTGTTGTTCCCTAACTGTTGCGCTGCCGAACCGTCGTCCTGCGGTTAGACGCGCTCGACCGAGAAGGACACGTCGTCCCCGTCGTCGGTCGCGTTGGTCAGCAGATCTTGCACGCGCGTCGTCGCCTCGTCTTCGGTGGCGGCGAGGACGACGATACCTTCCGCGCGGTCGTCGCCGACGGCTTTCCACGCCTCGAGCGTTTCGTCACCGGTGTCGGACTCGAACTCGGTTGCAAACGTTCGGAGGACGGTTACGACGCGTCGCTCGGTACTGGCGAGGTCCGCCTCGCCCGATTCGAGGTCGCGGATGGCGTCTTCGATGTTTCGGAGGGCTGAGATTCGGTCCATATTATGTCGCCCGGTAGACGTCGCCGCGTGGTTCGTAGATATCGCCTTTCATCTTGAGCTTCTCCAGTTGGTCGATGACGGTCTTTTCGTCCATGTTCAACTCGGTGTTGGCGCGTTCGACGACCTCTTCGTGCGGCGCGCCCTCCTCGTACTCCTCCTGCATAGTGCGGATGAGTTCGAGCAGGTTCTTGATACGGTCGCGCTGGGTCTTCGAGCGACCCGTCTCCACGATGTCGGCGTCGAATTCGCCGGTTTCGGGGTCCATGCCGATATCGCGGAGACACGACTCGACGATGCTGGTGACGCGCTCAGCGTCCTCGCGGGTCACTTTGTCCGAGAGGCGGACGCGGGCGGATGCCTCGCCAAGGCGGACGAGCGCTTCGAGTTTCCGGGCTGTCACGGGAACGGGGGCGTCTTCGTCGGCCCCGCGAGCGCGGAAGTCGACGTAGAAGTCGCGGATGACGTTCTTTGCTTCCTCCGTCATCGTCGGGTAACAGGTCCGCTTCGCGTAGGCGATATACTTGCGAAGGAGTTCCGCGTCGATAGTCGGTGCGACCTCGTCGGTGACGGCGTCAATCTGGTCTTCTGTGAACTCGGAGTTGGCGACGTTCGTCCGTTGGGTGTTCAACTCACCGGCGTAGTTCGTCTTGAGAATGTGTTCTGCGAGTTCGGAGTCGGTGTCGGGGTCGGGGTTGTCCGTGACCGTGAAGATGAGGTCGAATCGAGAGATAAGCGCCGGTTCGAGGTCGATTTGCTCGCCGATGGATTCGTACTGGTCGAAGCGACCGTACTTCGGGTTTGCCGCGCCGAGGAGCGAACAACGCGATTTGAGCGTCGCGTTGATACCCGCCTTGGAGACCGAAATCTGCTGTTGTTCGAGCGCTTCGTGCATAGCCGAACGGTCTTCGGAGTTGTGCACGACCATTCCATTGGCGACGAAGTTGTGCGTTCCCTCGACAGTCAGGTCGTACACCTTTGGCTTCGAACGGGACCCGATGGCATCGAGAAGGCGTCGAGCATCCGAACGAATGTCGGAGAAGCGCGCGTTTGCCACCTCAACCACGTCAGTAAACCGGTCCGTCTCGACGACGCCGTTGAACCACCGCGAGACGGTCGAGCCAGCA
>NZ_JBZRPK010000697.1:0-16983 GCF_058382125.1 Haloferax sp. s1 | reverse complement strand
AAAGCATCCGGGTAAGGTCGTCGGCAGCGTCGAATGTGTATAAGAGACAGGATGAGGGACGCACGGGGACCGACCATGTCCAAGATTCCGGGTCCCATCGAACGCCGATAGTCTACGTGCGGACAAAAACGTCGCGGCCCGAGTTAATCGAGCCTCTTGTTAGCTCTCGCTAATCTCATCCGAGACACCATTAAGCCGTCTCCGGGTCGATAACGTACATGGTCGCCGTCACGGCCGGGATGCTCGTGGTGTTCGCACTTGTGGTCGTGACGATGGTCCTCTTCATGACCGAAGTGGTACCGCCGGATATGACCGCCATCGGCGTTATCGTGGCGCTCGTCGTTCTCGAACCGTGGACGCGAGTCGACCTCCAGACCGGCCTTTCGGGCTTTTCGAGCACGGCGACGATTACGATTCTCTCGATGTTCGCCCTCAGCGAGGGGGTTCGGCAGACGGGGGCGATTCGACTGCTCGGTGATGCGATCTCGCAGTTCACCCATGGCAACGAGAACAGATTACTCGGTGCGGTCGTCGGGCTAACCGGGCCAATCGCGGGCATCGTCAACAACACGCCGGTCGTGGCGGTGTTCATCCCGATGGTCTCCGACCTCGCCGACCAAGCGCAGGTGTCGCCGTCGAAACTGCTCATACCGCTTTCGTACGCCTCGATGCTCGGCGGGACGCTGACGCTCATCGGTACTGCAACAAATCTCGTCGCCAGTGAGGCGTACGCCGTCACGACCGGGAACCCGCCGTTTTCGATGTTCGTTTTTACGCCCCTTGGTGCGCTCGTGTTCGTCGTCGGTTCCGTGTATCTCTTGACCGTCGCCCCGCGGCTCCTTCCCGAGCGAATCGAACCGGGTAACAGAACGGCGAACTACGGCGTCGAGCCGTTTCTCGCCCGGGTGCTGGTCCCGTCTCGGTCGCCGCTTGTCGGCGCGCCCGTGAGGGAAGTCGCCGACGACACCCACCGCGACCTCAACGTCGACGTCCTCGACGTGCTCCGCGGCGGCGAACACTTCATCGCCGCCGACTCCGACCGGGAGGTGACGGCACGGGATATTCTCACCGTCCGCGGCGACCCCGCGACGATTCGTCGATTCTGTACCCTCGCCGACCTCCGATTTCTTCCGCGGGCATCCGTGACCGATGCCGAACTCGACCACCCCGAACGCGTGACGCTCGTCGAACTGGTCGTCCCGCGGGAATCAGGACTCATCGGCGAAACTATCGGGGAAGCGCGCCTCCGCGAGCGATACGACGCGACGGTGCTTGCCGTGCGCCGGCGCGGTGGCGACCTCATTCGCAAACACTTTCGGGATGTCGAACTCCGCACCGGTGACTCACTGCTCCTCCAGACGACGAACGAGGCGGCACGATACCTTCGCGAGAGCAGTGATTTCGTCGTGACGAGCGAGGTGTCTGAGAAAGTGATGGAACAAAACGGAGGGCTGTCACCGACGACAGGTCGGGCGTTTGCCATCGTCGCGGCGGTCATCGGACTGGCAGCACTCGGCGTCGTTCCCATCGCGATTGCCGCGCTCGGTGGCGTCGCGGCGATGGTCTCGACGGGATGTCTCTCGACGAGTGAGGCCTACGAAGCGGTGAGTTGGAACGTTATCTTCCTCCTCGCCGGGGTGATTCCGCTCGGTCGCGCACTCCAATTGACCGGTGGGGTCACGCTCATCGCCGACTTCCTCGGCATCGCCACGGCGTACCTCCCCGCGGTCGCCATTCTCGCCGCGTTCTACTTGCTCACGGGGCTTTTGGCGAACGTCATCACGCCCGTCGCGAGCGTCGTGCTCGTTGTACCCGTCGCCATCGACACGGCGTTCAGGCTCGGCGCGGACCCATTCGGCTTTGCCATCGCCGTCACGTTCGGCGGGAGCACCGCGTTTATGACTCCCATCGGCTACCAGACGAATCTCATGGTCTACGGACCCGGCGGATACCGCTTTACCGACTACCTCCGCGTCGGTGCGCCGCTGCAATTACTGCTGACGGTGGTGACGACGGTCGGCATCGTCCTCCTGTGGGGAATCTGACTTCATTCAGCCTGTGTTTGTTCAGAAGAGGTCTCGCTCGTGCTGTCTAAGTTCGAACCGTCTCTGCTATCCGAGTGTGAACCGTCTCTGCTATCAGTGTGAACCGTCTCTGCTATCAGTGTGAACCGTCTCTGCCGTCCGAGTTCGACGGCGAGTAGGCTGCCGGACCCGATGGGAGCGTCTCGGGGTCGTCGATGCTCAATCCCGTAGTGACGAGCAGACGCAGTCCACGGCGGACCGGCATGTCGAGTTCGCGGATTTCGTCGTCCGAGACCATGATGAGCGCGCCAGCGGTCGGGTTCGGACTGTGGGGAAGAAACACCGTGTAGAGGTCCGTTTCGAGCGCATTCACCACCGGCGACGGTGCCTCGTTGGTGACGAACCCAATCGAATAGACCCCCTCTCGCGGGTACTCGACGAGGACGACCCGGTCGTAGCCCGCGGTCGGTTCGGTAAGCGACTCCGAAACTTGCCGGACGCCGAAGTAGATGGTGCGGACGAGCGGGAGGAGTTTGACACCGCGTTCGAAACTACCGAAGAGTCGCTGGCCGAGGCTTATCGACGCGAGGTATCCAATGAGTGAGATAGCTATCGCGATGATGAACGCCGACAGCACCTGCGAGATTAGGACGATATCTCCCGAGTAGTTGAGCACCGTGGCGAGAAACGGCGTGACCTGTCGAACGAGTGGCCGTAGCGTCGTGGTGATACGGTTGAACGTGAACTGGAGGACGAACACGGTCACGGCGAGGGGCGAGACGAGGATTAGCCCAGTCACGAAACTGCTTCGGAGCCGTGAGAGAACGGTCATACGGGGACTGCGACCGATAAGAGTAAAATTGTATGGTCGAGTTAGCATGGCACATTCCTCCCGGACAGAAAACGCGGACTGCGAAACAAACGGCATCCATCACAGAAACGTGATAGAAAACAGAAATGAGAATGGTTAAGTCTCACCTCCCAAAGCAGTCAGTATGTTCACAGGCATTGTGGAAGGCTCGGGCGAAATCGTCGGCGTAACTGACACCGAGGGTGGTCGCCGCCTCCGCATCCGGACCGACCTCGCGTTCGACGACCTCCATCACGGCCAGTCCATTGCCGTCTCCGGCGTCTGTCTGACCGTCGAGGAGTTCGGCGACGACTGGTTCGAAGTCTTCCTCGCCACAGAAACCGTCGAGAAGACGTACCTCGGCGAGGTTTCGGAGGGCGACCGAGTCAACCTCGAACGCGCACTTGCGGCCGACGACCGGTTCGATGGGCACATCGTTCAGGGCCACGTCGACGGGACGACGACGGTCACGAACGTCGAACGAGTCGGTGACGACTGGTTCTTCGAGTTCGACCTCCCCGAGTCGCTGTCGAACTACGTCGTTCAAAAGGGGTCCGTCTGTCTCGACGGCATCAGCCTCACCGTGGCCGACCGGCGCGAGGACTCCTTTACTGTAGCTATCATCCCAACAACCTACGACCTGACGACGCTCTCCGAGAAGGACGCCGGCGACCCGATTCACGTCGAAGTCGACGTGATAGCGAAGTACGTCGAGTCGATGCTCGAGGGGTACACAGAGCGGTTACTGGTCGAGTAGACGGCTACTCGAAAATCGTCGACTAACGACGTTTTCGCGGTTCAGTCTTCGAACTCCGTCCGCTCTGACGTGAACGCCGCTGCACTCGGGCCGTTGTCGTGGGCGTCGTGGTACGCGTTACTGTAGCGGTGGAGTTTCCCGATAAGGTAGAGACCGAAGACGCCGTCGTAGATGATGACGTACACGAGGAACGACGGAAGTTCGCCGAGTCCCGTTATCGCCGAGACGGCGGTTGCGCCGAGACCGACCGTAGAGTTGTACGTCGCGTGGACGAGCGCCGCGAGGAGCAGTCCCTTGATGACGATTGGGCCGGCGTTCTCTCGGTTGAATTTGGCGAGGCCGAGGTAGTAGCCAGCGATGGCCGAGTAGATGACGTGGCCCGGACCGGCGAGTGCGCGAACCGCCGTAATCGTCCCGCCAGCACCGATGATTCCGACGCCGCTTGTGACACCGAGGTCGAGTCCGGAGGCTTGGAGGTTACGCGTGATGTACAGCGCGTTCTCGATGGTCGCAAACCCGAGTCCTGCCATCGCACCGTAGACCGCTCCGTCGATGACGGCGTTGAAACTGTCATGCGAGTAGGCGTAGAGCCTGACTGCGAGCAGTTTTACGACCTCCTCGACCGGGCCGACGACGAGATAGAAGAAGATGACGGAGCCGATGAAGCCGACCGACAGCGAGAGTTCGCTCGCAATCTGCTGGCCAGCGTTGCTCAAAAGCGAGTTGAGGACGGCCGCGAACGTCGCCGTGAGGACGCCGAGGAGGAACGTCACCACGAGTAACCACAGCGGCTCGTTATCCGTCACATCAGTGTAGTAGACGTACCCCGCGAGCCCGAGCGCCGGGAGGGCCGAAAGCAGCGTGAGAAACCCAACCTGCGGGTCGGTAATGGCGGAGAGGCCACCGATTAAGGCGAGGATAGTGAACGCTGTGAGTACGATAACGGCGCGAGACGAGACGTGCAACAGCCAGTGGAACGCCACCACGAGGCCATCGACAGAGGTTCGCTCCTCCCACGTTGCGATATCATAGAGGTCCGTCTCCCCGTCGGCGGCGCGTTCGACCGGGTCCTGTCTCCCTTCCATTAGGTGAAAAAGAGGGATTCATTTGGGTAATAGCTTCGCCCTGAGGCGACGCCGCGCCCGACCGAGCGAAGTTAAAACCTTCAACCCAAAGGGCGGATATGCACTTCGACCCCCGCGAACAGGCGGCGCTCCGCGAGGTCGGCCTCGATACCGACGACCTCCGGGCCGCGTCGGACCTCGTGAGTGACGCAGTCGAATCGGATGCCGAAAGCATCGAACAGTTCTTCGGCGACGGCGGCACGTTCTACTCCGACATGGAGATGGCCCACAGCGCCAGCGACGTACAGGAACACACCGTCGACCACGTCGACACCTACACGCACGGGGCTGAACTCCGCGGCTACCTCAAGTTCGATTCGTGGGGCGTCCCCATCGAGGGCGGACGCATCCTCTCGGAGGACGTAGTCGAACTCACGCTCGGACCGACCGTCGAAGGGCGCGTGAAGTTCGCTCACGACCCAGACGACCTATGAAGGTCCGCGTTCGGGGCATCTACACAACGGCGCTGACTCGGTTGTTCCTCGACGCCGGCCACAACATAGTCCAGGCCTCCGCGCCGATTCGAGAGCGGTTCGACACCGAGTTCGAGTCTACGGACCACGACGTGTCGGTCGAAACCACGCGAAACCGACAGGGTGTCGGCGCGATGGGAACGCCCGACGCAGTCGCCACCGCTACCGAGCAGTTGTGCGACCTCGGCATCGACACCTTCGCGTGGGACGACCCGGCCCCGACCGGTGCGGTGTTCGACGCCCGCGTAACCGAGACGCTCGGCGGCGGTGCCATCTGCGACCTCGGCGAGACGGAGGGGTATCTTTCCTACGGCGACTTCGACGGCCGTGTCGAGGTCGGCGACGAGGTCCGTGTGCAGATTTCCGAGTCGGCTCCGCCGTGGGCGAGTCGTCGCGCAGAACTGACGGGCGACATCCGCGCTATCGCCGGTCTCGCCACGCTCGACCCGGATACGGATGGCGTCCGCGTCGACACGCGAGACGAAGCCGCGGCCCGCGAACTCGCCGGGATGACCGACCTGCTCGGCGGTGACCCGCCGGAGGGGTGGGGAATCCGCTGGCACAGAGACGCCGTCGATGCCGACATGAGCGCGCTCGACGACGCGCTCGACCGGGCCGCCGAGGTCGCCAGCGAACTCGACGCAGCTCTCGACGAACCGGTCGATGCACCCCGCACGGTCGCCGCACCGACGGCGACGAACTGGGTCTGGTTCGGCCGCGAGACCCGTTTCGAACTCGACAAGCATCGTCGAGCCGTCGAGACGACGATGCCCGGCCATCACCGGACGAAGGCCGCGTCGCCGAAGGCCTCCGCGGGTGTCGACCTCGCCGAAGCACTCTGCGCATCGGTCGGCGACGGCGAATTCCCGTTCGGCGTGGTTACTGCGCAGTTCGGCCCACGCGAGGGCGACGACGTGGAAATCGGCCACGGGAAGCCCGACGGCCGACTCATCACTCTCGGCTCCGGAGAGGTTTCGGAATACGACCCCGAAGGAACCCTCGAACTCCGCCGCCAGATGACCGGCGGCGGAACCTACGACGCCCTCGGCGTCGACCGCGAGTCGGGCGACGTGGCGATAACGAAGTTCCGCGAAGGACGCTGGTGGTACCCAACCGTCTACCGAAGTTCGGAAGGCGGGGTGAAGGGGACTTACGTCAACATCTGTACTCCGGTGGAGTGCTTCCCGGACCAGATTCGCTACACCGACCTCCACGTCGACGTGGTGAAACACGCCGACGGTACCGTCGAGCGTGTCGACGACGACGAGTTAGAAGAGGCGGTCGAAGCCGGACATATCTCGGCGGAACTCGCGGAGAAAGCGCGGTCGGTGGCGTCGAGTCTGGAGTCGGCGCTGTCGGGATAACATCGCCTCGTCTGTCAATACGAAGTGATTTCACGGGGTGAGGATGTGCTTCCCAACGAATGGTTGACGCTGTGGCATTCGATTTGGGTGGGACGTTATTTCACGGAGAGAACGACGTTTCGAAGGCGACGGCGGCCCTGTACGAATGCCTGTGTGAGAGTGGATACGAACTCGAAGCGTCGGCGTTCGAGTCGATTTTGAGGGACGCCAGCGCTCGGTTCGCAGAGCAGTACCACAGAGACTATCGCCGGTTCCACTTCGGGACGTTCTCGGAGGTCTTTTTCGACGTGTGGGGGGAAGACGTCTCGGCGAAGGAGAAAGCGTTCTTAGACCGACTGTTCTGGGAGACGCGCTTGCAACACCAGCATCTGGACGAACACGCCGAATCCGTACTTCGATTCTGTCGCCGTCAGGGCTTCGTCACGGGGGTCATCTCGAACGGGAATCGGATGATGACCGAGACCCGCCTTGGGTCCGCTGATATCGCGGACAAGTTCGACGTAGTGCTGTATTCGACGGCGATTCAAGCGGAGAAGTCGACCGTCGAACCGTTCGAAATTTTCTTAGACGAAACCGGACTCGACGGGACGGACTGCGTCATGGTTGGAGACCGGTTAGACGAAGATATGTGGGCCGCAGAGGTCGGCATGACGACCGTTCACGTATCGAGGGAGTCGCCCATATCGCGGGGACCTGAACGAGAATCGGATTACGAAATCGACAATCTCGACGAATTACCGCGGCTCATCGGTGAACTCATGTAACTACCGCGGTCTGACTCTGAACCAAACCGAGCGAAGCGAGGTTCGGATTTTTGTCGCCAGAACACGGTACGTTCTGGCTGAACAGCCAGAAGTCGACGACTTCTGGCGGTGGTCCAGATTTTTTGGCAGGGTTCGAGGCGATGAAGTCGCCGAGGACCCTGTTAAAAAAAGGTGGTTAGAAATGTCCAGGGCCTTCGTCGCCGTACTGCAGTTCCCCGCCGCGACCGCCTTCGACGGTACTGCTCCCGTGGTCGCCCGAACTGGGGACTTTGACCTGTACGTCCGTTATCTCGTCGAACGTCATGATGAGGTCCGACTGAATGTTCTGGGCGGTGATGTTGGAGATGCCGCATCCGGCGCAGGCACCGCCGAGTTCGACGACGACCTCCCCGGACTCGGCATCGGCCTTGCGCACGACGCTGTTGCCGCCGTGCATCTGGATGATGGGCATCTGGCCGACCATCCACGTCTCGACGCGCTCTTTGAGACTCTCCGACTCGTCGCTCATGTTCAGAAGCTTCGTAGCCCACGTATGAGAATGAAACGGTTCTCACCACTCACAAACAGACGAGAGAAAGGCTGTCCCGGTTGTTCGTGATAGATTCGCGTGGTCGGTCGACGCACCACGTCACTCACTACGGCGACGATGCCGAGACCACCAGCTAGCAGCCACGAGCGCGGCGGTTCCAACGCCAAGCCCGAACCCCGTCGCGTCGGTCGTAGTGGATGTCGGAGTTGTCTCGGTCGCCGATGCCGTCGGCGTCGATTCTGCTCCGAAAGTCGCCGTCCCCGCGGAGTTGTGTGTGTTGTGTGATGAGTTAGTCGACGGTTCAGCACCGAGCGGCGGTGGGTCGCGTTGCTCGCCGGCGTGGTCGGGAAACGTGTAGAGCGCACCCAACCCGTCTCGGCCGCCCCAACTCGACGCGGCGAAGACGCCCTCGTCGGCGAAGGGGTAGGCGTACTGCGCGGTCCAGAAACTCGCACGAGTGGGGTCGCGCCACCACGCGAGTTCCATCGGGTCGGTCGGGTCCGATACGTCGTGGAGCTTCACACCACCACGGTACCACGAAGTGTAGAGGTGGCCGTCGTGGAAATCGAAGTTGTGTGCGGTGGTCCAGACGCCGCCGAACGTCGGGTCCGGGCTGGTCGGGGGGTCGATTGTCGATAGTCGCGTCGGATTCGACGGGTCGGAGATATCCCAGAGTTCGACTCCGCTCGGCCCGCCGACGAGGTCCGTCGTCTCGTCGTCACGTTCGATTTCGACGCCCCACGACTCGATGCCGACGCCGAGCAGGTCGCCGGAATCGTCGGTTGCGACGTAATGATGGTTTCCGGGCGGTGTTCGGCCCGCAAGTTGGCGCTGGCGAATCGGAAGGTCCGCAATCGTGTCTGGGTCACCAGGTGAGACAGACCCGAGTACCGAGGGGTCATCGGGGTCCGAAAGGTCGACAAGCCACGTACCAGCGTCCCAGAGTGCGATGTGCGCAATCTCGTCTTGGACCCACACGTCGTGGACGGCCCGAACCCCCGATGGAACGGTGGCCCAGCGCTCGTCCGCCGAGACGACGGACCAGCGACCGAGTTCGTCACCGGTCTCGATGTCGAGGACGACAAGCGGGTTTTCGTCGCCGTCGTTGGCGGTGAGATACGCTCGTCCGTCGGCAGCGAAGCAGTTGTGGATGGGGAATTCCGTCTCGTAGAAGCCGTGTTTCTCGGGAGCGTGTGGGTCGGAGACATCGACAACGAGGACGCCAGTTGGCGCACCCGGAAGCGGGTTCGCCGGACCGACGACGAGGAGTGTGTCGTCGTCCAGTTTCACGTCGAAGATGCCACGCAGCGGACCATCGTCGCGGTCTGCGAGCAGGTTGCGCCGCTCGGCGATGATGCGCGGCCGGTCGGGAGTCGAGATGTCGACTATCACGTAGCCGGTCGTTGCGGCGACGAAGGCCGTTTTCCCGTCGGGCGAGAGGACGGCTTCCTTCGCGCCGTCGATATCGATGCGGCCGAGCGGTTCGAACGGGCCAGGATGGGCGACTGCGGTGTGAGACGTGCCGGTGACGCCTGCGAGGAGGGCCGCACCGGTCACGTGAAGGAACTGGCGGCGGTCCACAGCTAGTCTCTGGGGTCAGAGGGGAAAAATAGGACGGCGACTGTCAGGGCAGGGGCATACTTGCTGGGCTGTAGAGTCACTGAGAATTGGAACGACGCCGAGGGGTGTGGGTGGGTGGGTGGGTGTGGGTGGCCCCATCGGCGTCGAATGGTCGGCAGTGGTGGTGGGGATGCCGACCGTCCCGTTCTAGGCTTCCGGTGGAACGCCCGTGCACCATGTGGTTCGGCGGGAACGGGGAAACGCCGACCGGCGCGCCGAGTTGTTCGGCGTCGTCGGGTGCACATCATCGCATTTTTCGAGGGAGGTTATAAGACTGCGCCACCGAATATCAGATTAGATAACTAAGTGGTGGATTTTGACCGACCAGTCGGCGGCTAAGGGAATCACTACGCGAATGCCGTAGTCGTAAGTAGTTCCTAGCCTCGGCAATGCTCTCACCGGAAGCATTCGTAAGCATCAGATTCGAGACTGGTCGCCAATTCCACCAACGCTACAACTGTTGCGTTCTCACGGTCTTACAACCGTGAGCGGTCTCCGGTCCCAGCGGTCATCGCACTTGCGAGTGCACCCTCGACGACCACTTCGTCGCCGAGCGTCGTGAGTTGAATCTCAGGAATGTTCGACATAACCATGTTGCTCATCTGTTCTCGGATTGGGTCCAACACCAAGTCGGGGTTGTTGAGTGCGACTGCGCCGCCGACGTAGATGATAAGCGGGGCGTACGCGTGAACGATATTGGCGACGCCCATCGCGTTCCAGTGGCCCAGTTGGCTGATGACGTGGTCGGCGAAGTCGTCCTTGCCAGCGTGTTCGAACACGTCCACTGCGGAGAACGTCGGGTTTTCTACCGGCAACGCGGTTTCGACGGGGTCTTCTTCGTGAAGTTCGCGGGCGTATTTCGGGATGTTGTTCCCCGAACAGTAGCCCTCCCAGTGTCCGTCGTGACCACACCCACACGTCATGAAGCCATGGGGGTCGAGCGTCATGTGACCGACTTCACCGGCGTTGCCGTCCCACCCATCGATGATGTGCCCGTCCACACAGACACCCGCACCGATACCGGAGGAGATAGTGAGATACACCATATCGTCGGGGTTCCGGTCCGAGTGGAACCGCTCGCCGATGACGCCGGCGTTGGTGTCGTTGTGGAGGTACACTTCGTCCGTATCGAGGAGCACCGAAATCGGACCGGTCAACGGAATCCGGTCGATGGTGTCCGGGAGGTTCGCCGGGTTCTCGACTGCACCCTCAGCCAAGTCGAGCGGACCAATCGCGCCGATACCGGCGGCAACTGCCTCGCTCGGGTCGATACCCGCTTCGTCACATGCCTCACGGACGACGCCGAGCACTGCCTCGGTAACTGCGATACCTGTCGGCCCGCGTGGAGTTCTATCACGGGACTGCCCGAGGACTGTTCCCTCGTCGTCGGCAACCACCGAACGGACGTTTGTCGCCCCCAGGTCGACGCCCACGTAGTACGCCATTATTCCCATAGGGATGCGCCCTCCACTTAACTAAGCGGGATTTTACACAGATTTACTCGTGAGTTGGTAACAGATTATTAGTTACCTATTCGATAGGATTCGCTGGAGATGTGGGATAGAATGGCCTATGGACAACCGTGAATCCGGTAACAACGGACGAAGGGATATCGCTACCCGCGAGAGAACATTTAGACGGTGTCTATTTCGTGTCCGCGCGGACGAACGTGACGGGGCACGGAGATTCGAGCATGACTTCCTGTGCGAGACTCCCGAAAACAGCCTTACCGGCTGGTGAGCGCTTTCGACCACCGACGATGAGCCGGTCAGCGTCGACGTCGCCTGCGAGTTCGATGAGTTTCTCACCGTGGTCGCCGACTGGACCGCGAATCTCGTAGCTGACGCCTGCGTCGTCGAATCGACGGACGAGGTCGCGGACGGTCGCGTGTCGCCGCGCGACGTCATCTCCCGAGACTTCCTCGGCAGTAACGTCGAAGTCGAGGTTGTCGAGCGCGTCGTTGTACTCCGCTTTCGTGAAGACGTGACCGATGACGACCGTCGCACCGGTCGGGCCCGCAACGTCGATACTCTCTTCGGCGAGTCTGTCGAGTCGGTCCGCATCGCTCGCGCCAACGGCGAGCAAGATAGTTTCGATAGCCATACCACAGGGTTCGAACCGGCATCACTTAACCGTGCCGGGAGTTTTTACTCAAATTCGAAATAAAAATTCGTCTTGCTACGGTTTGCAGTCGCTCACAGGCGGTGTGTCGAATGGTAGCATCATGTAGTTTCCGCTGGGTAGAGGGCGTCATCCGATAGCTGGCAAACAGGTCCGAATCAGTCATCCCATTCGAATCGGTGGTGTGGCTACTCAGAGAACAGCCTGCAAGAAAACCGAATCGCGCTACAGGTGACTCAGAAGTCAGGTGAGTCGTCTTCGACTGCGCGTTTCATCGAGTTGCGGCGCGACTTCGCATCGCGACCCGTCGCTTCGAGCAGGAAGTCGTTTTTCGCGCTGACGGCTTCGCCAGCGGCTTCGAGGTCCTCAGGAGCCAGATCCGCCGGGTCAGCTTCTTCGAAGTTGACTGCGAGTTTGTCCTTCTTTCCGCTGTACTCGACGGCCCCGGCGACGACGCGCTTGAACACGGGGTTTTCGGGTTCGTCGATGACGTACAGTTCGCTTCCTTTGTACTCTTCAGTTCCCGTAATCGAACCGAAGTAGTCCTCGACGGTCGCTTCCATGTCGGGGATTCGTTCTTCGAGCGTCTCCCCACGACGCATCTTGTACTCCTTCATGGACGCCTTTTCGACAGGGGATGGTTTACCTGTTTCGTGACTCTGCAACGCCTGCGACGGCGTGGCGCGGTCAGGATTCCCGCTCTGCGATGTACCCTTTTTTACACTCGGGGCAGATGTCGCCCGCGCGCATCGATGAGGCTGACGCGCCGCGAGCATGCCCGCAGTTCGGGCAGTAGTACTCGATTGCTTCGTCGGGCGCTTCGCTCGCGACGTTCGTCTCGTCAGCGCGGACGAAGTCGTCTTCGCTTTCGGCGTCGATGTACTGGCCGTTCGACTCGGGTGCTGTGGACCCGTTGCCCTCCGGCGCCAGACCGCCGCCGAAAGAGACGGAGACAGGCTCGCCGTCGTCCGGTTCCGCGTCCCATCCTTCGTCTTCGCCCGGCGGGTCCGGCCACGCGCCGCGCTTGCGGGTCTGTTCAGGTGCTGCGTCGGTCTCGTCCACTTCGGCGTCCGCGTCGATGAACTCTGCGTCGTCGCCCTCAACGGGCGTCTCGGGCATCGGGTCGTCGGTTTCGACCTCGTCGACCTCGTCGGGCCACTGCGTCCGGTCGCGCTGGACCGACTCTTCCTCGTCCTCGCCGAGGATGATGGCGTCGTCGGTGACCGGCGGCGCGTCGACGGCGTCCGCCTCCTCAGCGTCGGGCGTCTCGTCGGCTGTCGGGTGGTCCCCCGTCGACTGTACTTCGGCTTCTGCTTCGGTACCCGCTCCTGCTCCGGTCTCCGTCTCCGGGTCCGGCGCTGTCTCGATATCCGGGCTGTCGGCCTCGTCAGTGCCCGGCATCGGGTTTGCAGGTTCGAATCCCGCTGCCGCTGTTTCGGCTTCACCTTCCGTCATCCCGAGTTCTTCGGGGGTCCGAATAGCGGTCACCTCCTTGTTCTCGCTGATTACCTGTTCTTGTCCGCACCGCGTGCAGACTTGTAGTTCTCGAATCGACACGACCACCTCGTCGCCGCGTTCCTCGCGCTCCCGTTCCGTCTCGGAATCTCCGTAGGAGTGCCCGAGAAGACGGCAAGTAAGTCCCATTACGCGAGGATTCCGGGATTCGGGAACAAAAAGGTACCCCCTGCCTGTCGGACGCCCGTCAGACGGTCGGTACAGGTAAACAGGAGGCGAACGATATGTCGGCTATGAGAGCGAGGCGGGAGTTTCGGAATCGCCGTGACATCGAGGTCGCGGTGCTCGACGCGCTCGTCGACCGCCACGACGAGGGAATGACGGTATTCGAACTCCGGGCTGCCGTCGACGCCGACATCGACACCATCGAAGAGGCGCTGTCGGCGCTCAAAGGAGAGAACCTCATCGTGGTCGAAGAGTCACAAACGCGGGTGCTCATCCACCCGGACGAGCGCGTCGTTCCGGACCCCAGCGAAGACATCGAAGACGATGAGTCGCTGTTCGACCGACTCCGCGGCCGACTCGGACTGTAACACTCTGAGCCGGGTTCGACACCACTCGCGAGACGCCCGCGCGAAACCGGGTGTCTCGACCGCGAGTGGGAGGGTTTTACGCGCTGAAATCAAAACGGGGAGTAATGACACTCGTCGCCGATATTCACGAGGCCCACGGTGCGACGTTCGAGACGCGCGGCGGAGTCGAAGTCGTAAGCAACTACGGTCGTCCCGAGCGGACACATCGCGCCGTCCGCAACGGTGTCGGGGTCATCGAACACGGCTACGGCGTCGTCGTCGTCGAGGGCGAAGACCGAATCGAGTACGTCGACAACGCCGTGACGAACACCGTTCCGGCAGAAGATGGAGAGGGCGTCTACGCGCTTCTGCTCGACCCTGACGGCCGAATCGAGACAGAGTTGTACATCTACAACGCCGGCGAGCGACTGCTGCTCTTTACGCCGCGGGACCGCGCGGAGCCGCTCGTCGAGGAATGGCGCTCGAAGACGTTCCTCCAGCGCGTCCGCATCCGCGACGCCTCCGACGAGTTCGGCGTCTTCGGCGTCCACGGCCCGCAGTCGACCGAGAAAGTCGCGAGCATCCTCTCCGGCGCGGGTGCGCCCGAACCCGAATTGTCCTTCGTCCGCGGCTCTATCGGCGGTGAACTCGGTGTGACTGTCGTCGCCTCCGACAACCCCACCGGTGAGGAGGGCTACGACCTCATCTGCCGGGCACAGGATGCCGAAGACGTGTTCGAGGCGCTGCTGCTCTACGGCAACCCGGCGATTCCTCTCGGCTACCAGACGTGGGACAGTCTCACCGCTGAGGCCGGAACGCCACTTTTCGAGACGGAACTGCGCGGAAACGTGCCGAACGTCGTCGGTCTCCGTCACGCAATCGACTTCGATAAGGGCTGTTTCGTCGGCCAAGAGGTCGTCTCGAAGGTCGAAAACCGCGGCCAGCCCTCGCGCCGTCTCGTCGGCTTCCGCGCCGACGAACGTCCGGAAGCGGGAACTGGTTCGCTCCCGGAGGGTGTGCTCCCAGAAACGGGGGCTGACGTGCTCGCCGACGGCGACTCGGTCGGGACCGTCACTCGTGCCGTCGACGCCCCGGTCGTCGGGTCGACCATCGGGTTCGCGCTCGTCGGTTACGACCTCGACACCGACGAACTCGCAGTCGTCGTCGATGGTGAGCAGGTTCCAGTGACTCGCGCGACGCTGCCGTTTGTCGAGGGGAGCGCCCGCTCGGCGCGGATTCCGGCGTATCTGGAATCGGAGGAATAGGAACCGACGAGGGGAAACGCCCCCGTCTCGTCCTCAGAACAACTTCTTCAGGTGTTCACGCGAGAAGAACGAACTCGGTTTGTCCATGTGAACGCCGATTTCACCCGACAGCCCCCGGAGTCCGACGTGCTGGAGCCACTCGGGGAACGAGTAGCACTTGCGCACGAGGTGGCCGAGTCGAATCTCTCTGGAGAGCGTGTCGCGCCACGCCTCCTCGTAGTCGGCGAGTGTCTCCGGGTCGTCGGGGTCGATGACCGCGGCTGCGTGGTCCGCGGACGTCATCCCATAGAGGATGCCGCCGCCGGTAAAGGGCTTTGTCTGTGCGGCGGCGTCGCCGATGAGGAACGCCCGTCGGGTCGTCGTTCGGTCCGGAGGGCCGATAGGAATTGCGCCGGAACAGAAGTGCTCCGTCTCCACGTCGTAGGTGTTCGTGAGCACGTCGAACATCTCGTTGACTTCCGCACCCGGCGGAGCGGCGAGACCGTACTCGACGCCCGCATCACCGCGCGGGATGCGCCACGCGAAAAAGCGCGGGACCGTGAGGTGAACGTCAACGAAGTCGCCATCGTCCGGTTCGGGGTCGAAGGCGAGGACGCCGTGGAGCGTCTCTGTCGGTTCGGGAAGGTCGAGCGACCGGCGGACCCGAGAGGTCGGGCCGTCACAACCCGCGACCATCTTCGCCTCGAAGGAGACGGTCCCGGCCTCGCCGGCCACGCTGACTGTCAGCCGAACCCGGTCATCGAGTTCGTCGATTGCGGTGACGGTGTAGCCCTCACGAACGTCCGCACCGGCCTCGCGGGCGCAGTCGGCGAGCGTCCGGTCGAGTTCGACGCGGTCGATGACGTTCGAGACTTCGGACTGTTTGTAGAACGGGTAGGCCTTCGAGTTCGGGCCGCCGACGTGGAAGTCGGCCCCGTAGATGCGATTCTGAAAGAGGTGGTCACGCGCCTCGTCGGGGACGTAGTCCCAGATATCGGTGCTAACGTGGCCGGAGCACGCGAGGGGCGTCCCGACCTCGCCTTTCTCCAGTGCGAGCACGTCGTAACCCGCCTCGGCCGCGCGGCGAGCGAACCGCGCACCGGCGGGACCGACGCCGACGACGGCGAAATCGTACATAATCGGGCGTTGGCGCGACGACTCATGAATCTTCTCGCTTCGGACGGCGAACGAACCGACTCGGCAATCGACCACATCTGGCCTACTCGGCAATCGACCACATCTGGCCTACTCGACAACCGCAAGTCCCGACGCAGTCTGTCGCTCCCCCGGCCACGGAATATCGAGTCGGCTCCACGAATCGCCGAAATCGGTCGTTCGGTAGAGGCCGCGGTCGTTCACGGCGTAACACTCGCCCGCGGCCCGTCCGGCAGCCAAGACGGCGCGCGTGACGCCGGTGCCGGTCGGAAGGCCAGTCTCGTCGAGGCGTTCCCACGGCTCGTCGTCGTGGCGGCGGTAGAGGAAGGTCTCAGCAGTCTCGACCGAGTGGGCGCGCATCGCGCTGCTCGCGGCAGTCACGAGGGCCGAATCGGGGTCCCCCGAGTCGACGACGACGCTCCAGCAGTAGCCATGGCCGAGTCCTTCTGTCGGCGTCGTCCATGTTTTCCCGCCATCGTTACTCTCGGCGTAGCCGTCGCCCGCGGCAACCCAGACGTGTCCCGGCTTGTCGGGATGTGTCGTCATCGAGTGAACGTCTCGCTTACTCGACGGCACGCGGTCCTGCCACGTCTCGCCGCCATCAAGCGACCGGACGAGCGCGCCCGCTTCGATTGCAACGAAGAGCCTATCGGGGTCCGTCGGGTCCACTTCGATCCAACGCGCATGGTGGGTGTGTGGCCGCGGCGGGAACGCCCACATTGACGATGATTCGAGGTCCGAGAGTGGAGGAAGTTCAGTCCACGTCTCACCCCCGTCAACCGACCTGAACACAGCCGATGGTTCGCTTCCGGTGTAGACCACGTCGGGGTCGGTGGGGGAGATAGCGAGGCTCGTCACCGACTCCAGAACGGCGTCTTCCCCCACTGAGGGCCACGGATCACCACCGTCTCTCGTCCGGAACACTCCTGCA
>NZ_JBZRPK010000438.1:0-4604 GCF_058382125.1 Haloferax sp. s1 | reverse complement strand
ACCCACATGATTATCTGTGCCAGCACACCCTCCACTTCGAGTCGGGTACCATCCACGTCCAGGACAACCTCTTGTCTCGCTTCCCATCTCGATGGCACCGTGGCGCTCACATCTCGCGGTCCCTCCGAGGGGTGTCTGTAATGTCTTTTTTTTTTTTTTTACTATCGACGAAGTTGTCGATGTCATCGCCAGCACCGCCCCCGAGATTCGAACGGGGCTGCCGGGCCGCCGCGTCGCCGCCGAGGAAGAAAACCCGAGCGGCGAGACGCAGATGGCTGCGGACGTGTTCGCAGACGACCTGCTTTGCGAGCGAATCGGTGCGCTAGAGGGTGTCGGCGAATACGCGAGCGAGGAGCGACCCGAGTCCATCGACGTGGGTAACGGCTCGCTGTCGGTCGCACTCGACCCGCTCGACGGCTCGTCGAACCTGAAGCCGAACAACACCATGGGGACCATCTTCGCCGTCTACGACGGGCCGCTTCCGGCGCACGGCCGCGACCTCGTCGCCGCCGGCTACGTCCTCTACGGACCCGTCATGACGATGATTGTCGCCCGCGACGGCACCGTCAACGAGTACGTCGTCTACGACGATTCGAGCTACGAACTCGTTCGAGAGGATATCCCACTTCCCGAGGAGGGAACCGTCTACGCCTTCGGGGGCCGCGTCCCCGACTGGACCGACGACTTCGAAGCGTTCGCGCGCGAGGTCGAGCAGGATGCGTCGCGAAAGCTCCGCTACGGTGGGTCGATGATTGGCGACGTGAACCAGATTCTTACCTACGGCGGCATCTTCAGCTACCCGACGCTTCAGTCGGCACCTGAAGGCAAACTCCGCGTGCAGTTCGAAGGCTACCCAATCGGCTACGTCATCGAGACGGCCGGCGGTGCCACGTCTGACGGCACGAAGTCGCTTCTAGACGTTGACAAGGACGAACTCCACGCGCGCACCCCGCTTTACATCGGAAACACCGACCTCGTGACGGAACTCGAATCGGCGCTTGACTGAGTTACTGGCTGCATCCGTTCTCGACTGACGGCACGGCTTGGCGGTATCCGATTTTCTGGTCGTTCGTCGAATCATACATGGAAAACCATTTTGAATACGGTGACGCATCCCAGAGTATGAAGGTCAGAATCGGCGACGGCGCGACTGGTGACGAGGCCGAAGCCATCGCGAGCGCGCTGGCTCGACACCTCGGCACGGACGTGAACGTCTTCGTTGGCGATGGCGAGGAATCCGTGGCGGATGCCGAACCGCCCGCGGACGCCTTCCCCCTCGACGACGATGACGTAAGTCCGACGGAACGGGAAGAAAAGCTCCGTGAGGAAATCGCCGACATTCTCGGTGGAGGACCCCAGAAGTACAAGGACCGTCTCCCCGAGTCGGGGAAACTGTTCGTCCGCGACCGCCTCGACCTCTGGTTCCCAGAGGGACTGAAGTTCGAAGACGGCAAATTTGCCAACTTCGACTCGTGGCACGAGAACTCCCCCGAAGTCGACGAGGCGGACCCGAACACCCGCCTGCCAGGAGACGGTCTCCTCACCGGTGCCGCGGCGTTCGAAGGCCGCGACCTGCACTTCATGGCCAACGACTTCACCGTCAAGGCCGGGTCGATGGCCCGTCGCGGCGTCGAGAAGTTCCTCCGGATGCAACAGCGGGCGCTCAAGACCGGCAAGCCGGTGTTGTACCTGATGGACTCCTCCGGCGGCCGTATCGACCAGCAGACCGGCTTCTTCGCCAACCGCGAGGGCATCGGGAAGTACTACTACAACCACTCGATGCTCTCGGGCTACGTCCCGCAGATTTGCGTCCTCTACGGGCCGTGTATCGCCGGTGCGGCGTACACCCCGGTCTTCGCCGACTTCACCATCATGGTCGAAGGGATGTCCGCGATGGCTATCGCCTCGCCGCGCATGGTGAAGATGGTCACCGGCGAGGAGATTTCCATGCAGGACCTCGGCGGCGCGCAGATGCACGCCCAGGAATCCGGCAGCGCCGACCTCGTCGCCCGCGACGAGCAGCACGCCCGCGAACTCGTCTCGCAACTCATCACGTACCTTCCGGACAAAGCGGGCGAGAAACCGCCGCGCTCGAAGCCGAAGCCACCGCGGCTTTCCCCCGGCGGTATCGACGAACTCATCCCCGAGTCGCCGAACCGCCCCTACGACGCCCACGACCTCATCGAACGCGTCGTCGACGCCGAATCGGTGTTCGAACTGAAACCCGACTACGGCAAGGAAATCGTCACCGCGTTTGCGCGAATCGACGGCCGCCCGGTTGGTATCGTCGCCAACCAGCCAACCGAGCGCTCGGGCGCAATCTTCCCCGACGCCGCGGAGAAGGCCGCAGAGTTCATCTGGACGTGCGACGCCTACGAGATTCCGCTGCTCTATCTCTGTGACACGCCGGGCTTCATGGCCGGGTCGCAGGTCGAAAAGGACGCCATTCTTGAGAAGGGGAAGAAGTTCATCTACGCCACGTCGTCGGCGACGGTCCCCAAACAGACCGTCATCGTCCGCAAGGCCTACGGTGCGGGCATCTACGCGATGGGTGGACCCGCCTACGACCCAGACAGCGTTATCGCACTCCCATCGGGAGAAATCGGAATCATGGGTCCGGAAGCGGCCATCAACGCCGTCTACGCGAACAAACTCGCCGCAATCGACGACCCCGAGGAGCGCAAACAGCGCGAGGACGAACTCCGCGAGGAGTACCGCGAGGATATCGACGCTCACCGGATGGCGAGCGAAGTCGTTATCGACGAAATCGTCCCGCCGTCGAGCCTCCGCGAGGAACTCGTCAACCGCTTCGAGTTCTACGCCGACGTGGACAAGTCGCTCCCGGACAAGAAACACGGCACCGTTCTCTGAACGGGGTGTCGGGAGTCGGGTGAGCGGTAGGCAGCCCAACAGCCAACCGAACTCGTACTGTATTTCTGCAATCTGCTCCGCGTTACGCACCGGTTTCGCCGGTAGTTACTGTCTAAATAATTGACTTAAGCAGTTTGTACTGAGGATGGACGCGACTCGATACGTTGTATCGCAGGTCGACACGCTCCCATTCGGGGGGTGCTCGTCTGTCGGTTCGTCCATCATGAGTCACGAAATCCCCCGGGCCGGGATGATACAGGAACTTCTGTCAGATGTAGTGCGCGGTGACCACGGCCTTTGGCTCGTGACCATGCTGGCGCTCGTCCTCGACGTGTTAACGACGCTGTACGGGCTTGGACAGGGATTGACGGAACTGAACCCGGTCGTCATCAAGCTTATTCCGAGTTTCGGGCCGGTCGGGTCACTGCTCTTATTGAAACTCGTCGTCCTCGCGGTCGCTCTCGTCGCGTGGGAGATGCTCCCAACTCGTTATCGAGCGGCGATACCAATCAGCGTCGCCGTCCCCTGGGGTGTCGCCGGGTTGATGAATACGCAACTCATCCTCGTCACGATATTTGGCTAGGCGACTGGGCGACCGCGTTCCGTTCCTACAGACGAAACAGTCCCGGATACAGGTGAGACAACCCCGGCTACAGGCGAGATAACCCCGGCTACGGACGAGATAGCCATGACAACTCACCCGGCGTCCACGAACCCTTTCTTCAGCGATAGCGCCGTCCGCTCGAACTCACAGACGAGGTCGTCGTCCTGATTGAACACCTCGACGTTCATCGTCACGACGCCACGTTCGCCGTCGGAGGTCTCGCGCTTGTCGAGGACGGTCGTCTGCGCGCGGAGCGTGTCGCCGTGGAACACCGGGTTCGGATGCGACACGTCGTCGTAACTCAGGTTCGCCACGATGGTTCCGTCGGTCGTGTCGGGAATCGAGAGGCCGACGGCGAGACTCATCGTGTAGAGACCGTTGACCAGCCGCTCGCCGAACTGCGTCTCGGACGCGAACTCGGCGTCGAGATGGAGCGGCTGCTGGTTCATCGTCATATCGCAGAACTGCTGGTTGTCCGACTCGGAGACGGTGCGGCGCTTTTCGTGTTCGATAGTCTGGCCGACCTCGAACTCCTCGTAGTACAGACCGGTCATAGCCGAGGATGTGTAAGACCATGATAAAATCGTACCGGTCGAAGCCGGCGTCGCGGTGCATGACAACTATTGCCCCGAGCGAAATCAGATAACAACCATTATAATTACCGACCGTCGAGGAATGCGAAAGCGCCTGCTGACTACGGAAATAACGGTCGGCGATGGCGTGAGACAGCACCCCTGTCGACTGGCTTCGCCGGGAAGCAACCGGCACGAATGCACTATGGCATCCGCAGCACCATCCACCTCGACGGACGACGAACCGACGGAAGAGACAGCCCTCGAAACGGCCCGCCGACAGCTCGAACGCGCGGCGGCACACCTCGACGTGGACCCTGGCGTCATCGAGCGCCTTCACCACCCAAACCAGGTTCACCGCGTCTCGGTTCCCCTCGAACGTGACGACGGCTCGACGGCCGTGTACACCGGATACCGCGCACAGCACGACAGCGTCCGCGGCCCCTACAAGGGCGGCCTCCGCTTCCACCCGGATGTGACCGAAGACGAGTGCATCGGTCTCTCGATGTGGATGACGTGGAAGTGCGCCGTGATGGACCTCCCCTTCGGCGGCGCGA
>NZ_JBZRPK010000439.1:0-4645 GCF_058382125.1 Haloferax sp. s1 | reverse complement strand
GGGTCAGGACTATCCCTGCCTGCCAACCGTTCCAGTGCGCCGCTGGGCTTCGGCCGGGGGCATCCGTTTTCCCCGAAACTAGAAAACCCGAATTTCGATATAGAGATTATCTCACTGAATTTCAAACCTCAGGGGATGGCTATGATGCTTTCTTGCGTTTTTCCGGGCAAACAAATAATCAGTGCGGGGACCCTCCCGCCGACATTTGTATCGATGCGACGCTCGCGGTGAAATTCGGCCTCACCGGACGACATCAGCGGTACTATCCAACCGTTCCCGACGTTCTCTGAGGCGTTCAAACACGCCTGTCAGGCGTTCCGCCGAGATACGTCCACGCTGAGTTGCTGTATCAAGTAGCGCTTACTCGTCAGCGGAGAATATGTGTTCAAGCGTTCCGGACTCACCCAGACCCAGAAGGGCTCGATTGAGTAACTCTTGGACGATGAACCGCTCGTAGTGCTGGATTGCACAGAACTCACAGAGTTTATTTCCTGTGCTACTGTTTCAATCTCGTCGCCATCTCTCAGCTCGCCGAAATCGCCAGGGACGGCTTAACCAGACAGTGCCGAAATGATGTATATTAGGACAGCTACCGCCTCATATTAATCGATGAAACGGCCTATAGACCCGTCTTGGACGCTCTGCGTGTACTAACCACAACACAATAGCAAGTACGGCTGTCGTATCGAACTGCTTGATGGTATTTGAACAGGCGCCCGCGACGGATTACATACCGTTAGAGGTTCCAGGCCTCCTCTCGAACGCTTACGGCCGGATTTTTTCAAAAGCATGAACCACTGTTCATTGTAGGCTGTCTATGGAAAGTGTGCCCCAAATTAAATAACTGACGAATGACAACAATTCATCATATGAGTCTCACAATACAAAACCTGGGGAAGCAATATACCGAAGATGTCTGGGGCGTTCGAAACATCGATCTTGAGTTAGATACCGGTGTTCACGGGCTTCTCGGGCCGAACGGCGCTGGAAAGTCTTCGCTCATGCGGATGATTACGACCGTTATGGAGCCGACAAAAGGGTCCATCAGCTGGAACGGCACGGACGTACTCGATTCGCCGGGGATGGTCCGGTCGGTTCTGGGCTACCTCCCACAGGATTTCGGTGTTTACCCCGACCTGACATTGGAGGAATTCCTCGAGTACGTCGGTGCGTTGCGGTCGATGGACTCGAAGACCGTGGCCACCCGTATCGACGAACTGGTTGCGCTGACGAATCTGGAACAGGCCCGCGACCGCAAACTCAAGACCTTCTCCGGCGGGATGCGTCAGCGGGCGGGGATTGCCCAAGCGCTGCTCAACGATCCGGGACTGTTAGTAGTCGACGAACCGACAGTCGGTCTCGATCCGGAGGAGCGTGTCAGGTTCCGGAACATCATCTCCGATCTGTCGTCAGACCGGGTCGTGATTCTCTCGACACATATCGTACCGGACATCGAGGCCACAGCGAACACAATCGCGCTGCTGGACGACGGGAAACTGCTCACCCACACCGACCCAGAGTCACTAATCAAGACTGTCGAAGGGAAGGTCTACACGTACACCACTGCCCAGTCCAACCTCGACAAGATCCGGTCCGAGCAGATTATCTCGGGCACTGTCAGTCGCTCGGATGGTGTCGAACTCCGGGTAATAGCCGAGGAGCCACCGCATGAGGATGCACGTATTGTCCAGCCAACGCTTGAAGATGCCTACCTCTGGCGTGTTGGCCCACAGGTGGCCCGATAGATGCGTCAGATTTACCACGTGTCCCGGGCCGACTTCCTCCAGCGAGTCCGTTCGAGCCGACTGGTTGCTTTATTGGCGTTTGTCATCTATCTCGGCTATCTCGTCAACACCGGGACCATCGATCTCGTCTTTCAACAGTCCGTGGCTGGTGGCGGCCTCGGCAACTACCGCGGAGTGAATAACGCGGCCTGGATTGGAGCTAAAGCAGGGTTGACGGGGAGCTTCTTCGTGGTGTTCTTTGGCTTCTATCTGGTCAAGAATGGTCTCGCTCGTGACCGATCCACAGAGGTCAGTGAACTCCTCGCCTCGATGCCAATCTCGAACTCCCGATATCTGTTGGGGAAGTGGCTGAGTAATGGGGCATACCTGGGGTTGATTGTCAGCGTGCTTGGACTGTCAACCGTCGTGATACATACCGTACACGGCGTCGGTCCCACCAACCCGATCAAACTGCTCTTGCCGGTCGTACTATTGGCGGTCCCGACTGCCTTTTTGATTGGCGGGGTTGCGCTGCTAGTCGAGACCGTTGGACTCCTAAACAACACCGCTGGCAACGTCCTCTACTTTTTCGGCACGCTCGCGCTCACGATGCTTTTTTATGGTAATGGGACGGTGGCAAACGGCGTCGTGTCCGGGATAACCGGCTACTTCGACCCGTTCGGGTACACCGCGGTCTACGTGGCAATGTACGATTCGGTTCTATCTATCGCCCCGAACTACACCGGCGGCGTACCGTCGTTCGGGGCGGTTTTCGTAGAGAAGACGACGTTTACCTGGAGTGGAGATGGATGGCCGCTGTGGGTATACCTACAGCGTGCCGGAATGATTGTCGTCGGGGTCGGTATCGCTGTCTTTGGAAACCTCACATTCAATAGATTCGGCCCGTCGAAAACAGAATCGGAGCGGACCACGTCACTGCTCCGACGGCTGTTGCCGGAGCGGTCGTCAACTGAGAGTGCTACCGAACCGCCAGCACCGACTGAGGTCACGCTTACGCCAGTCAAAACGCGAACCGGTGGTGGCCTCTTCCGAATCCTCCTTGGGGAGTTCCGTATGACCCTGTCCAAACTCCCCTGGTGGTGGTATCTGGGCGCAGTCGGAATTATTGCAGCCAGCTTAATCCGTTCACAGAGTAGCGGTCCACTCCTACTAATAGCACTTATCTGGCCAATATTCGTCCTGTCGTCAATGGGGGTTCGCGCACAGCGCCATCGTATGCAGCCGCTGATCTTCTCGTCTAACAGCGCGTACACGCAACTGCTCGCTGAGTGGGTTGTTGGGGCGACGCTCATTGCGGTACTGGTTGGGAGCAGTATCGGTCTTACCCCCCTGTTGACCTCGACACCAGTGCTATTGGGCTACGTAGCGGCGATACTCTTCGTTCCATCACTTGCTTTGAGTGCCGGCATCTGGAGCGGAAAATCGGAACTGTTCGAGGTGCTGTATCTCGTTATCTGGTTTGTCGGCCCGGCCAACGGAATAAAGCCGCTAGTGTTCACTGCAACGACAGCTACGGCCCTGTCAACAGTGATCGTTATTGTGTACATCTGTCTGGGTCTCTGCCTCTTCGTGGCTAGCTTCGTTCACCGATCTCGACAGATGGTTTGAGGTTTGCTGCTCTGAAGGGCGAAGCATTCGTCTCGGATGTTTTCGAGTGGTCTAGGTTCAACCCAACGTACTGGTTCACACTCACCTGCTCGAACTCGAAGAAAGAAACACAATGGCACATGCGAATGATGCCGAGGGCTCACTCGGCTTACTCGATGACGTCGGGTTACTTGACGACCGACTGATCACCGCATATTTCCGAATGGTAAGTGGTGAAGACGTTCGGCGCACAGCGGAGGCGGATACTTCGGTTGCCCACTGTCCATCGGTGTTTTGCTACTGGAATCCGGACCCAGATGCACAGTAGACCCCAGTTCCGAAGCTCCGAGTACACTTTCGGTTCTTCGGGACGCTCCAAAAATCGGCCCCATGTGTGTGTTTACAAGACTATTATTAGAGTCGGCCAAGGGAAAATTGAGAGGAGAGACGATATCAGCGAAGTAAGTCAGGGATATTGGAGTAACCGTTTGAAATCCTATCGGAAGCAGTTTCCGCTCACTGACCTCACTTCGGCGTCGGCGCTCAGACTGTACTCGACGGCACGCTCAACGTGAAGGGCGGTCGTGTCGAACAGCGGCGTTTCCGGCCTGTCCGATTGGTCGACGAGCAGTTCGATTTCCGTGCAACCGAGTACGATTCCCTCGGCACCCTGCGCAACGAGGTTGTCGATAACTTCGAGATAGTAATCTCGGGACTCGTCTCGAATCTCGCCTTTGGTCAACTCCTCGAAGATGATTCGGTCCACTTCCGGGCGGTGCTGTCGGTCGGGGACGACGATGTCGATACCGTGGTCGGCGAATCGGTCGCGGTAGAAATCCCCCTGCATCGTCGCTTGAGTTCCGAGGACGCCGACGGTGTCGATACCGGCGGTGCGGATGGCGTCCGCGGCGACGTCGACGATGTGGACGAACGGAACAGAGAGGGCGTCGACAATGGAGGGCGCGACTTTGTGCATCGTGTTGGTTGCCAGAAGGACAAAGTCGGCACCGCCTGCTTCGAGGTCGTGTGCGGCCTCGGCGAGATACGCCCCGGCCTCGTCCCACCGTTCCGCCTGAATGAAGCCCTCGATGTCGGCGAAGTTGACGCTTCGAATCACGATGTCTCCGGTGTAGTGTCCGCCATGAATGTCGTTGATTGTGTCGTCGATGAGTCGGTAGTATTCGACCGTCGATTGGCTACTCATCCCGCCAAGGATGCCGATTGTCCGTGGTTCATCGCGGTGGAGACCAGACATACAATTCAGGAGGGTTTGTCGGCATATCAGAGGTGTCCTCCCATGGGAGGGTGCTGAT
>NZ_JBZRPK010000440.1:0-4668 GCF_058382125.1 Haloferax sp. s1 | reverse complement strand
CTTCACGGCCGGTCTGCTGGCGGTCTTCGGGACGATGTTCGAGGGAATCCGCCTGGTCTTCACGGGCTACGACGTGGCGAACATCGACGCCGCGCCGGGTATCTCCGTGGGTGCCGGATACAACGGCGTCACCACCGATATTTGGGCGACTGCGGGGACGTACACGCCCACGCTCGTCGAAGTTACCATCACGCTCGGCATCGTCGCACTTGGTGCGATAATCGTCACGCTCGGGCTTCGGTACATTCCGATGGAGCAGTTCGACACGCAGTCGACTCCCGACACCCACGGCGTCGAACCGGCTCACGCGACTGACGGCGGCGAACCAACGACCCTCTCGGAGGGAGAACGATGAGCAATCCAACGGCTGAAACCCCTGAAACACCTGAAACCCAACCCGACATCCCATCCGGCACACAGTCGGAATCTGCTGAGTCGTTCGACTCGGAGGTCGCGGCGACGTATGCCGTCCTCGCCACGTGCTGGCGCGAGCCGACCGACCACCTCGTTTCGGTCCTCGAACGCGGCGAGCTGACGCCGCCTTTCGGGTCGCTCGACGAGGTTGACGGACGCGACCTTCGAAGCGAGTACGCCCGATTGTTCATCGGGCCGGCCGGCCCGCCGTGTCCGCCGTACGAGAGCGTCTACCGCGACGGCGACGGCGACGACTTCGGACCAGTCATGGGTCCCGCGACGATTGCGGTCGACCACTGGTATCGCTCCTTCGGTCTCGAAAACGCTCCCGAGCAGGCGGACCTGCCGGACCACATCGCAACCGAACTGGAGTTCTGTGCCCACCTCGCGTCGGAGGGGATGGACGACCGCCTCGAACAGTTCCTCGACGAACACCCCCGGGCTTGGACGACGGCGTTCCTCGACCGGGTCGAAGCCGAGACGAACGAGCCGTTCTACGCGTCGCTGGCAGCGACGACGCGCGAGGTGCTCCAACGGTAGCTCGCGTTCGGGGTGGACCACGACGGTAGCACCACCGAACGTGGAGGGTTTGTCATGAGGACTTCCGACCGATACAGCTACGAAGTCACGTACGATGTCGTCGACGGGTCCCGAGATGAATACGAGTCGTGGCTCTCTGCGGCAACGGCGCAGTGGATTACCGCCGAGACGGTGTGCGGCTTTCAGTGTGAACACACCGTGGTCGGGCCGGGGCCGAGCGTCCGACTTCGATTCGAGTTCGATACGCTCGGCGACTGGAACGCGTTCGTCACCGCCGAGAGCCACCACCAGTGTCTCGACCGACTCCGGACGATGACCGACAACCTGACAACAGTCGTGTGGACGCCAGTGACGATTCCGCTCAGCGCAACTTCGCCATCGCCGCAGTCAGCAGCCTACGACTGACTCCCCCCTACACTGTTTTGAACTGCCAGGAACCCGGTCGGAGCGCTTCGTCTCCACCTCCTTGTATTAAAGCCCTTAATTATTCGCGGTTACATACAGCGTCCGCGTCAACCAACCATTGCATAGTGACTGCTCATGTCTGTACCACGGTTCCCTACTCACGAGGCGTTTCCGCTTACAACCCCGATTCACGTGAGGGGTGACAGACAGGTCTCGCTGTCCGGTGCTGACCTTGCGACGTTCCCCACCGACGAGTGCACGGTGACGGTGAAGTGTGCCTCGGGGACGCGTCATACCGCCACGTGGACCGGGATTCCAGTCCTCGACCTGCTGTCGGAAGCCGACCTCTCGGACGAGACGACCCACGTCCTCGTCGAAAGCGACGACGGCTATCGAATCTGCATCGACGTCTATGCGGCGCTCGATGGCCTGCTCGCGTTCGCCCGCGACGGGACGCCGATTGCCGACGGTAAGTCGTACGAAACCCGATTTATCGCGCCCAGTATCGACGGTTCTCGGACGGCGAAGGATGTCCAGTCAATCGAGGCCCGACAGCTTGACCCCGGAACCGACCCCGAGACGCTCGAAGATATCTTCAAGAAACCCTGATTTCACATGACCGACCATCCGCTCGATGTGACCGGTGTCGTCCTCGCTGGAGGACAGAGCCGCCGCTTCGAAGCCGGAGACAAAGCCCTTGCCACGCTCGGCGACGACCCGCTTTTGAAACGCGTGGTCGGTACTCTCCGCGCCGTGACGGGACGACCTCCTATCGTCGCTGTCCGAACGCCTGAGCAGCAAGCGCGACTGTCGACTGTGCTCCCGACAGCGTGGGACGTTCGATTCGTACAGGATGCGGAGTCACTTTCGGGCCCAGTCGCCGGTGTGACGGCGGCCTGTGCGGAAGCCGAAACGCCGTGGCTCTTCGTGGCCGGGTGTGATATGCCGCTTCTCGAACCGCGAGCCATCAGCGCATTGTTCGACAAAGCTGCGCAGGACTCCGCCCGAACCGCCTCCGCGATTGTTCCGCGTTCGGAAGGTGGCTACCACGAACCGCTGCACGCCCTGTATCGGTGCTCGGCGGTCCGCAACATTGCTTCCGCGCTCTCGACGGGTGACGGGTTCGGCGTCCTGCTGAAGCAACTCGCCGATGTCGACTACGTGCCGTTTGCCGACCTGCCGCGAGCGGTCCGAACCTCGGTGACGAACGTCAATACGTGTCGAGAACTCGAACGAATCGCAGCGCCGTGCGAGGCGAACCAATGAATCAGTCCCCGCCGGGCTGGAGCCGTCGGGCGTTTCTTGCGGCGACCGCCGGGCTTGCGACGACAACTGGCTGTGTCGGCAGGTCCTCGTCGAATCCGGCGGTCACGCTCCTCGTCGCCGGAAGTCTTCAGAACGCGCTCACGACTGGCTTCGAACCGCCGGCAGATACCCGCATCGAGGTCGAAGCTCACGGGTCGGCTCGGGCCGCCCGCATGGTCGCAGACCAGCAGCGTGACCCGGATATCGTCGCACTCGCGGACCCCGCGTTGTTCACGGCACCGCTTTCGGTTCCGTGGTATGCGACCTTCGCCAACAACGCAGTCGTACTCGCGTACAATCCATCGACGCCTGGAGGGAAGCGATTCGAATCCGCCGACACGTGGTTTGCTCCACTACTCGACGGTGGTGTTCGACTCGGCCGTACCGACCCCGACCTCGACCCGCTTGGCTACCGGACGCGGTTCGCGCTCACGCTCGCTGCCGACTACTACGACCGCCCGGAACTGGACGACGGCCTCCTGTCTCGCGAGCAAATCTATCCCGAGACGCAACTTCTTGCGCAGTTCGACGCCGGGAGCATCGACGCCGCGTTCGTCTATCGAAGTATGGCTGTCGAGCGGGGGTACCCGTCTCTCGACCTCCCGGCGGCGATTAATCTGAGTGACCCCGAACACGCCTCGTCGTACGCGACGACCGGTTACACACTCCCCGATGGTGTCGTCGTTCGCGGGTCACCCATTCAGTACGCCGCAACGCAGCGGACGAAAACCGAGGCCGCGACGGCCGTCTTCGACGCCCTCGTCGAAACCGCGACGGAGTACCTCGAATCGCACGGCTTTACCGTCCACGCCGAACAGCCCACCTACTCCGGAGATGTCCCAACAACACGCTAGCTATCGCTCCCGCGGTGGCTCACTCACGTCGGTATCGCAGTGGCGCGGCGTCACGCTGGTGCTCGCTTGCGTCCTCTTCGTCTATTATCTCCTGCCGGTCGTCGCGCTCTGGACGTCGCAATCGCCGAGCGCGTTGGTCGACGGCATTACGAGCGAGTTCGTTCTGACGGCGGCGACCAACTCAATCGTCGCGGCGTCTCTTAGCACGCTACTTGCGGTCATCTTCGGGGTACCGCTGGCGTACTGGCTCTCGCGGACGAAGTTCCGCGGGCAGAACGTGGTGCTCGCAATCGTGATGCTTCCGCTCGTCCTGCCGCCGGTCGTAAGCGGGATGTTGCTGCTCAAAGTCGTCGGTCCGGCGGGACTCGGACGCGTGGTCACCGTTCCGCTGACGCGCTCGTTGTTCGGCGTCATTCTCGCCCAGACGTACGTCGCCTCGCCGTTTCTGGTCGTCACTGCGAAGACGGCGTTCGATGGGGTCGACAGAGAACTTGAGGCGGCCGCCCGCTCGCTCGGTGAAGACGGACTCGGTGCCATTCGGCGGATTACGCTTCCGCTCGCCAAACCCGGGATTCTCGCCGGCGTGACGCTGACGTTCGCTCGGGCTATCGGCGAGTTCGGCGCGACGCTCATGATGGCGTACTATCCGCGGACCCTCCCCGTCCAGATTTGGGTGTCGTACCTCTCGACGGGTCTCGATGCGGCGCTTCCCGTCGCGGTCGTCCTCATCGGCATCGCGGTGAGTGCGATTTTCGTCGTTCACGCGCTCGGGACGAATCCGTGGGAGTGAGACGCTGGGCCTAATGGGACTCTCGTGGGGGACGTACTGTCTTATAGTAGTGTGAAAAATGCAGAATATCATGTGAATGGAAGTGCTGTGTCTCATCACTATTCATTTGAGCAGAACGCAATTATTTCCATCAGCAACTCCGGGAACAGAGCATGAGTCTCAACGAGGAAGCGGCCCATATGCAACACGATCAGCGGCGATTATGTGAGTCCGTCTGCGGTTTCCCTGCCACTGTGAGGGTTGGCCAGTCGATTCTTGCACGGCGATTGTGCATCCTGTGGGTGTTGGAGTTTTGTGAATGAGAAGAACCGCCACGCCCGGGTCGAACGAGCAAACAACTCGTCTCTCTGATGGGTTTGC
>NZ_JBZRPK010000441.1:0-4678 GCF_058382125.1 Haloferax sp. s1 | reverse complement strand
TGTCGGTGCCGACGAGGGTGTCGGGCAGAAGCCACTGCTCGTCGCGCCACTCGCGGTCGTGGACGACCTGTCCGAGGTGTTCGAGGTTCACCTGGTGGACGATGCCCGTTCCCGGCGGGACGACGCTGAAGTTGTCGAAGGCGTTTTGCGCCCACTTGAGAGCCTTGTAGCGCTCGGCGTTGCGCTCGTACTCCAGTTCGACGTTCTTCTCGTAGGCGTCGGACGAGCCGAAAAAGTCGACCTGCACGCTGTGGTCGATAACGAGGTCACAGGGTACTTCGGGTTCGACGATACTGGGTGCCTCACCGGCGCGGTCCGCGGCGGAACGGAGTGCCGCGAGGTCGACGACCGCGGGGACGCCAGTCAGGTCCTGTAACACGACGCGAGACGGCGTGAACGGGACTTCGACGTTCGGCACGTCGGGTTCCCACGATGCCGCATTTCGGACATCCTCCTCGGTGACAATGTCACCGTCGACATTTCTGAGCACAGATTCCAGTAGAATTCGGATACTCACTGGGAGTTTGTCGAGGTCACAAAGACCCTGTTCTTCGAGAACGGTCAGGTCCGCCATCTTGTACGTGGTGCCATCGTGTTCGAACTCACGGATGGCTCCGAACGAATCTCCATCGGGCATTGCCCGCACGTACGCACCCCCACGGCTTGAAACAGTAACCCGTTCTCACGGCGTCAGAATCGTTTGTGAGAGCGTGTGAGACAATCGATATCAGTGCATCTGGGTTCCTGTCGAGAAGCAGGGCTCTCGAACCGGTGGCAGCGGCAGCACACACAGACCTGCCTGTTCCTCACTCTTCGATCGACCCGCCGTTCACGACGAACTCGTCGACCTCTGTCTGGAGGTGTTTCCGGACGCGTTCGCTGTAGTCCCACAGGAGGTCGTTGAACTGTTCTCGTTCCGGTTCGGTGAGGCTGTCTCCGCCACGGGACCACTCCACTGGAATCTCCGGGTGTCTCGTACAGACGACCGAAAGTGGGTGGTTCTTGGGATGTCCAAGGACGATTTCGTACTCGTCGACGCCCCAGAGTCCGTTCCCGCCGTCGGCGACGAGTTCCGCGTCGATATCGTCCAGAAGCTGTCGCTCCTCGGCTGTGACCGCGGCGTCGTCACCGGCGAATAATTCTTGGTAGGCCCGGTCACGAGCCGTGTAAATCCACCCGTCGAGTTGGTCCCGGGCGTATTGGAGGAGTTGTCTGTCAGCTTCCATGGGTGTATAGAGGGACGCCGGGATGATAGGAGTACGCCCGCGACGACCGGTTTTCTGTTCGACTGTTCGCAAGTGAAATTCACCCTTTGATGTTCGCGAGCGGTGCCGTTCGGGCGACTCTGGTTCCAATACCGAGCGCGTCGCTCACACGAACGACCTCGTCGATGTCCTTGTACGCGCCGGGTGCTTCTTCCGCCAGCGTCCTGCCGGAGCGTGCTCGGACGAAGATACCGCGGGCGCGCAGCGCCTTCTTGAGTTCGCCGGCGGAGTACTCCGTTCGCGCCTCCGCCCGTGATAATTGGCGACCAGCACCGTGGGCCGTCGAACCGAAACTACGCGCGAGTGACTGTGGCCCGCCAACGAGGATGTACGAGTGTGACCCCATACTCCCCGGGATGAACACTGGCTGGCCGACGCTCCGGTATGCTTCAGGAATCTCGGGCCGACCGGCCGGGAATGCCCGTGTCGCGCCTTTTCGGTGGACGAGAAGCGTCTTCGTCCCTCCATCGACGGTGTGTCGCTCTTCTTTGGCCATGTTGTGACACACGTCGTAGACGAGTTCGACTTCCGTGGTGTCGAAGAGGTCGTCGAACACCTTTCGGACCGCCTGCGTCAGTGCCTGTCGGTTAGCCCATGCGAAGTTGGCGGCGGCGTTCATCGCGTTCCAGTACTCGTCGGCGAGGTCGTCACCGAGCGGGGCGTAGACGAGTTTCTTGTCCGGAAGCGACTCGGCGAGAGACCGATATTTGCGTTCGAACGCGCGGAGATAGTGCGAATACGTCTGGTGGCCAAGGCCGCGCGACCCCGTGTGAATCATCACGACCACGTCGTCGGTGTCGATACCGAACGCCGCGGCCGTCTCGGTGTCGTATACGTCGGTCACGCGCTGGACTTCGAGGAAGTGATTTCCCCTCCCGAGCGACCCGACCTGATTGACGCCGCGTTTGAGTGCCTCGGTTGGGACCGCGTTCGGGTCGCTGGGAAGGTGCCCGTTTTCCTCACAGTGGTCGAGGTCGGTTTTGGTGGCGTGTCCGTTCGCCAACATCCACTCCAGCCCGCCTTCGAGAATGCCGCGCACGTCGGAGATGTTGGTGTCGAGGGAGCCGCCTTCGGCAGCACCCGTGGGAATCGTCTGGTAGAGGCGGTCTGCGAGAATAGACTGCTCGCTCACGATGTCTTTGTACGTGAGACCGGTTCGAAGCAGTCGGACACCGCAGTTGATGTCGCCGCCGATACCCCCCGGACTAATGACGCCGTCGTCCGCGTCAACCGCGGCGACACCGCCGATAGGGAAGCCGTCGCCCTGATGCCCGTCGGGAAGGACGAGCGAGAACTTCTGGATACCCGGCAGCATCGCGACGTTTTGAACCTGTGTCAGCGTGCGGTCGCCCTCGGACTGCATCTCTTCGACGAGCGATTCCGATCCGTAGACACGCGCTGGGACGCGCATCTCCCCCGTTCGCCCGATTTCGTACACATTCGCTTCGATTTCGTTGAGTTCGACCACGAGACCCACCGAGATTACCTATGGTAACGAGACCCATAATCATTCGTGCGGACGCGTCGTTCACAGACGCTTACTGACACGATTTCTTCAGTCAGATACTTGCTGACACGACTATCTCAGTCAGGTGCTTGCTGACACGACCTCAATCGACGACGAGGAGTCGACCGCGGTAGGTGCAGTAGTACCCGGCGAACTGTTTGTAGAACTCCGGGAGAACCTCCGTTTCGAGGTCTGAGCCGGCATCAACGACCTGGAGCGTCGCGTATTGAGCGTCGTCGAGAGCGGCATCAACGACGGTCGGAACGGGGGTGGTTCCAGTGAGTTCGACGAATAGCGCACGGAACGTCGCCGCGACACGGTCGAAATACGCCGCCGTCGGTTCGAACGCTCCGAACCCGTCCTCTTCGAGGTCGTCGTAGGTTCGCCGGACGAGTTCGTTTCCGTCGGAGAGACCGTACTCCGCGAGGGCCGTGATTGTCGTCGAACAGGGAACTGCGTCAGCTTGCAGCGGGTCAGTCATGTGGGGTGCCTCCACATTATGATAAGGCGTTGATGATTATGTAGGCAAGCCGGTCGTGCGGGCGGTCCGCACCGAACCGAAACGGACTACCCCTGCGCTGCGGCCAACTTCTCGCGGAGCCGGTCCGGGTCGACCTCGAATTTGAATGCCGGTCGACCGTCGATGTACACGTACGGGACTCTCTCGCCGTACTTCGCCCGTAGTTCTTCGTCGGTATCGACGTTTATAAACTCGATATCGACCGGAACGCCTTCCCCTGCGGCTACCTCGCGGATGGTCTCTTCTGCCTCGTCACAGAGCGGGCAGTGGGTTCGAGTGTAGACGATAATCGGGACGGCGTCGCTCATCAACAAGTCTCGCTACCGCGAGGCCATGAGCCTTCTTGTCGAACTGGACAGAATTAACTCACTTTGTAGTATAAATTGTAATCATCTTTGGAAAATTATATGTGAATATGATTTCTACTAGCACTAACGCCCAAACCCCCACTACGTACTGCGATTTTAGAATTTACTACAAAGATGATTATAATGTAAGTATATTGATTATATGTCGGAGGTATTCTAAATGAGGAGTCTGAATGTCACGGTCGAGTACGATTTATGATAGACGATACTGACTCACCTGGTGGTGGTGGTAGTCGAAACCGGTTCGTCTACGTGACGGCCGCGCTTGCCGCCCTCAATGGACTCCTGTTCGGGTTCGACACGGGCATTATCTCCGGCGCGTTCCTGTACATCAAAGACACGTTCACGATGAGTCCATTGGTGCAGGGCATCGTCGTCAGTGGTGCGCTCGCAGGCGCTGCCCTCGGTGCCGCTCTCGGTGGGTATCTCGCCGACCGTTGGGGTCGAAAACGGCTCGTCCTCGTTAGCGCCATCGTCTTCTTCGTCGGGTCGTTGGTCATGGCCATCGCACCGACAGTCGAGATACTCGTCCTCGGACGACTCATCGACGGTGTCGCAATCGGGTTCGCGTCCATCGTTGGCCCGCTGTACCTCTCCGAAATCGCCCCGCCGAAGATTCGCGGATCGCTCGTTTCGCTGAACCAACTCGCGATTACCGTCGGCATCCTCTCGTCGTACTTCGTCAACTACGCCTTCGCCGACGCCGAGCAGTGGCGCTGGATGCTCGGTACCGGAATGGTTCCGGCGCTCGTGCTCGCCGTGGGGATGGTGTTCATGCCCGAGAGTCCGCGCTGGCTGGTCGAACACGGTCGCGTGTCGGAAGCGCGTGACGTGCTTTCCCAGACCCGAACTGACGAACAGATTCGCGAGGAACTCGGCGAAATCAAAGAAACCATCGAACAGGAAGACGGGAGTCTGCGCGACCTCCTCGAACCGTGGATGCGCCCGGCGCTCGTCGTCGGCGTCGGTCTCGCGGTGCTTCAGCAGGTCACCGGCCTCCACACGGGCCTCTACGACG
>NZ_JBZRPK010000442.1:0-4717 GCF_058382125.1 Haloferax sp. s1 | reverse complement strand
AGCTTGCGGGGGCGGTTGATGGCCATGCGGAGCTTGATCCCGTCGTTCCCGGTCTCAGTCCCGCTCATTGGTTTTCACCCCCGTCGCCTGCGGCCGAATCGTTGCCTTCAGTCCCGGCCACGCCGTTGTCGCCAACGACGTCGCCGTCAGTCCGGACATTGTTCCCACCGTCAGTCCGGACATCGTTCCCACCGTCAGTTGCGGCGCGCGTTCCAACGCCACGGTCGGGACCCGATTCGCCGATGAACTCTGGGTAGACCGAGACGCCGTGTTCGCCGATATCGAGGCCTTCGAGTTCTTCTTCCTCCGAGACGCGGAGGCCGAAGACGGTGCCAGCGGCCGCGAAGACGACCGCCGAGGCGACGATGGTCCACAGGGCGATGATGCCGACACCGGCGACCTGCATGACCAGTTGCGTGGCCGAAAAGCCGCCGACGGCGAACACCGGAATGAGGGCCGTGCCGACCGCGCCGGCGACGCCGTGGACGGCGAAGACGCCGCACACGTCATCAATTTTCAGCGAGTCGGTGGTCCAGCGGTACGCGGGCAGGACGATTGCGCCGCCGAGTGCGCCGAGGACGAGACCGCCCCACCACGTGACGTGCGGGACAGCGCCCGTGACGGCCACAAGTCCGGCGAGCAGACCGTTCGCCATCCAGAGCGGGTCGGGCTTACCTTGGTAGTTCGTGGAGACGACCATCGCGGCCACCGCACCGGCACCCATGCCGAGGGTCGTCACGAGCGCGACGCGGCCGAGTGCGGCACCCATGAACTCCAGACCGCCGCTTTCGGTGGTTGCGAGGACGGTCGCCTGCGTGCCGACGTTGAAGCCGTACCAGCCGAACGCGAGGATGAGCGTCCCGAGGACCGCGAGCAGCATCGAGTGGCCCGGAATAGGCTGGCTCTCACCGCTCGCGTCGAAGCGACCCTTGCGCGGGCCGACCATCTTCGCGCCGACGAGACCGGCGACGCCACCGCACATGTGGACGACGGTCGCACCGGCGAAGTCGAGGTAGCCGACGCCGAGCGCGGCACCGAGATAGCCGCTTCCGGAGAGCAGGCCGCCGGACCACGTCAGGCCCTGTACGACGGGGTAGATGAATCCCGTGATGGTCGCCGCGAAGACGACGTACGCACGGAAATCCATGCGCTCTGCGACGGCACCGGAGACGATGGTGGCGGCGGTCATGGCAAAGACGGCACCGAAGAGCCAGTCAATCCACGCGCCGGAGTCGCCGATGTACGAGAACGCGGCGGCAACGTCGAAGCCGCCCGGCGAGGTGAGACCGCCGATGATTGTCGCCACGCCCGCACCGACGACGAAGTACACGAGGACGCCGAGCGCCCAGTCGGTCATGTTCTTCATCAGCACGTTCCCCACGTTTTTCGCGCGTACCTGCCCTGCCTCTAAGAGCGCGAACCCCGGCTGCATGAAGAAGATGAGGAACGAGACGACGAGTATCCACACGTAGTTGACCCCCTGTGCGACGACTCCGGGGTCGACCTGCAATGGAATCACGCGTGTTCACCTCCGTACGCAGACGGTGGACAGTTTGGTACTTTCCTACCGAATTCGTATTGATTGTGGTTGTTTAGCACGCTTCGACTTCATGATAAGGTAATACATAAAGTGAAGTGTTGGGATTGTCAACTTTAGCAGGGGATAGAAAGACGTATGGACAAAATGAGTAAGAATATTACGCATATAAGGTTGTAATCCGTCCACCAAATAGACGGTTGTCTGCCTATCTGTGGACGGACGTTCACGTGAATATTGCCAAAATTGGGCTGTTTCGATGTGCGCGTCGTGCTATCGACTCTTTCGCTCCGGTCGTCTCTGTTTTCGTGGCGCGGTCGTTTCTCGTCTCGAAATTCGGCCGTTTCGGGTGTGGTCAGCGGCCCGCCGAAAGCTGCTTCGCCACGCTTTCGGCGAAGTACGTAATAATGAGGTCCGCACCAGCGCGTTTCAGCGACAGGAGCGACTCGTGGGCGACACCGTCGAGGTCGAGCCAGCCCTTCTCGGCGGCGGCGTGGAGCATCGCGTACTCGCCGGAGACGTTGTAGGCGGCGACCGGATGGTCGTATGCTTCGCGGATGTCCCGAATGATGTCGAGGTACGGCAGTCCGGGCTTGACCATCAGCACGTCCGCGCCCTGCTCCACGTCGAGGGCGACCTCGCGCATCGCCTCGCGGGCGTTGGCGGGGTTCATCTGGTAGTGTCTGCGGTCGCCGAAGGCGGGCGCGCCGTCGGCCGCATCGCGGAAGGGACCGTAGAAGGCGCTCTCGTACTTCGCGGCGTAGGACATGATTGGAATGTCCGAGTAGCCGGATGTATCCAATCCCTCACGGATGGCACCGACCATCCCGTCCATCGCGGCGGAGGGGGCGACCATGTCGGCACCGGCTTCGGCGTGCGAGACGGCGGTCTTCGACAGGAGGTCCAGCGTCGGTTCGTTCTCGACGGTGAGCGTCGGGTCGTCTTCGGCGTGTTCCTCCACAATGCCACAGTGCCCGTGGTCGGTGTACTCACAGAGGCAGACGTCGGTGATGACGTAGGCGTCCGTCTCGGCGGTGATACGTCGAACGGCTTCTTGCACAACTCCATCGCTTGCGTACGCGCGAGAACCCTGCTCGTCTTTCGACTCGGGAATCCCGAAGACGATGACGGCCTCGACGCCCGTTTCGAGCACTTCGGAAACTCGGTCGACCGCCGCATCGACCGGCACGCGCTCGTGTCCCGGCATGGACTCGATGGGAACACGTTCGTCGGCCGTCGCGTCCACGAAGACGGGTGCGACGAGGTCCGTCGCGTCGAGTGTCGTCTCCGAGACGAGAGGCCGTATTCCGTCCGTTCGAAGCCGTCGCGGGCGGTCGGTAAGGTCCATACGCGGGCTTCGGTCGGCGGCGGCAAAATGCCGTCGCTATCATCGTGGCTGACCATCACAACCGCTTTGTCGCCGCTCGAAAAACGTGCTATCGATGAGTTCCGTCGTCGCCGAACTTCCGGATTTCCTCCGCGAACTCCTCGTCTCTGATTTCGCGTTTGTCGTCCTGTTTTTCGTATTCGTATTGGAGGGTGCGATGCTTCTCTACGTCGCTCCGAGCGAGTTGCTCGTTCCCGGGGCGTTGATTCTTGTCGGCGAGGCGTACCTCCTTCCGATTCTCGGCATCGCCGTCCTTGGTGCTACTATCGGGCAGTTCGCACTGTTCCTTCTCGCAAAACGAGGCGGGCGCGAGTATCTCCTCTCGCGGTCGTGGTTCCGCATCGACGAGGCCAAAATCGACCGGTTCGACGGCTGGTTCGACCGATGGGGACCACTCGTCGTTCCGGCGAGCAACGCGATGTTGTTCACACGCGGGATGCTCACGGTGCCCGCGGGATTCGCCGAGATGTCGTCGCGGCGGTTTCTCGTGTTGTCGGCGGCGGGAACGCTCGTGTTTGAGGGCGCGCTCGCGGCGCTCTATCTTCTCAGCGGGCAAGTCCTGGCATAAAGTAGCCCGGCCCTGGTGGGCGGTTGGAGGTGGTAGGGAGTCCTTATTCGGGGTGCGTCCGTGAGTAGTCCGTCACTTCGTTCGGTTAATGTCAAGCTTCTCTTTCAGGGCGGCGAGTTCTTCAGACTCGGCAAGTTCCTCGACCCGCTTGCGGAAGTGTCGCTCGCAGAGACCGACCTTGATGTGGTCTTTCTCGGCGGCGTATGCGGCCTCACGGTCGCAGTAGTGACACTGCATACGCCCTCTTCGGTTCCGATAGGATTTAACTCTACGCCCCAGACAGTCGGCGCAGTTATTCGCGTATTAATACCGGTAGCGTCGCTGACAACTGTAGTTAGGTGCATGGACAACTCCGGTTAGTAATACGGATAACTAGGTTAGAGACGCGAATATAGCGGTTAGAAGCGTGGACATTCGGGTTAGAGTCCGTCTACCGCGGCGGCAAACCGAGCGAACTCGGATTCGGGCGGTCCGGCACGACCGAGCGTCTCGTCGTGGGCGTCGCTCCCGCCGGTCGCGAGGAGGTCGTACTCCTCGATTGCATCGTCGACGAGACCCGTGTCGACTTCGTATCCGTACGGATAGTATCGCTCGACAGCGTCGAGGTCGACACACAGTTCGAGCGCGGTGACCGGGTCGCGATAGCGGAACGGGTGTGCGAGACCGACCACTGAACACGCATCGCGGAGAATTTTCACGCCCTCGTCGAACGACGGGAGGTCGCGCGCGACGAAACACGGTCCGTCCGCGCCGATGAGTTCGTCGAACGCTCCCTGATAGTCGTACGGTGCGTCGCTGGCTTCGATTGCGTGGGCGATATGGGGTCGACCGATGCCCTCGTGGAGGTCCAAATCGAGGTCGACGCCGGTCGTCTCCTCGACGTATTCGACGATTTTCCGCGCGCGCTCGATACGATTCGCTTGGAGTCGTTCGACCTCGGCGGTGAGTGCCGGGCGCTTCTGTACGCCGTAGCCGAGTAGGTCGACTCGACGGTCGCCCGCGTCGACCCGTAGCTCGATGCCGTGGATGATTGTCACCCCGCCGCGCTCCACGACCGGCGCATGGAGTTCCGGGTGGTAGCGGTCGTGGTCTGTTACAGCGACCACATCAACACCACCCGCGAGAGCCGCATCTGGGAGCGTATTGATGGTGAGCAGCCCGGCAGAGGCGGACGTATGGAGGTGCAGGACCGCAACTGGCGGGACGAAGATAATGTGACGAGAAC
>NZ_JBZRPK010000443.1:0-4726 GCF_058382125.1 Haloferax sp. s1 | reverse complement strand
CGATGGAGACAGCCGATGTCGAGGGGCCGAGCCACGCGAGTATCTGGCCGTTCGTGCTCTCACTGGGTGCGTTCCTCGTCCTCCTCGGGCTTTCGCCGCTCCAAGAAGCGACGTTCCCAACCGGCATGACCGGCGCAGCCTACGCGACCACGGCGGTCGTCGGCGGCGGCGTCACGCTCGGGTCGCTCGTCGCCATGGGCTTAGAGCCGTTCCACGGCCCGGTCTTCGAGGAAGGAGAGGCGTGGCCCTTCTCCGGCATCGACAACGGCAAAGTCGGGATGTGGATATTCCTCGCCTCCGACGTGGTGCTGTTCGGCGGCTTCATCGGGGCGTACGTCTTCACCCGATTCGCCTTCGGCTGGACCGGATGGGAGCCGATTCCGTCGGACCCGATACCAGGACTCGTGAACACCTACATCCTGCTTACGAGCAGTTTCACCGTCGTGCTCGCGCTCGTCGCGGCGGAGAAGAAACACAAGCTGGCTCTCGTGACGAGCCTCGGAGCGACGTTCGTCCTCGGCATCGGCTTTCTCGTCAACAAGGGACTGGAGTGGCAGCACCTCTTCCACGAGGGAATCTGGCTCTCGACGAACGTCCGGTCTTCGACGTTCTTCCTCACGACCGGGCTTCACGCCGCCCACGTCATCGCGGGACTCGTCATCGCACTGTATCTGACTGCACGCGCATGGAGAGGCGCGTACCTCGAAGACAGCCGTTCGGTGGAGTACTTCGGTCTCTACTGGCACTTCGTCGACATCGTCTGGCTGTTCCTCTTCCCGCTGTTCTACATCCTGTGAGGTAACCGAAAATGGTGTCAACAAAACTCTACACGGCGATTTACGTGGTGTTGTTCGTCTCGGCGACGATTCAGGTGCTCGTCGAGTTCGCGGGGCTAAACTACTGGACGGCCTTCGGCATCATCATCGTCCTCTCGGTGGGGAAGGCGGTGCTCGTCGCGGCGTACTTCCAGCACCTCCGCTTCGAACCGCGCTCGCTGACGTACCTCGTCAGTATCGGTCTCGCGGCGGCGTTGGCGCTCACCCTCGCGGCATCGTACTCGCTCCTGTAACCGTGTCCGGGAACCATTTGGACGCCGGTGCCGACGCTGACGCCGACCACTCGCCGCCGACGCTCGTCGCAGTCGCCTACGCGCTTTTGTTTTCGGTCCCCGTCGGCGTCGGCGTGACTGTCATGATGACCCGCGTCGTCCCCGGCCGTCTCACAGAACCGCTCGTCGTCGGCCCCGGTTTCGTCATCGCACTCGCGGTGTTCGCGCTGGTCGTTGCCGCGGCGAGAGGCGGCGAAAATACTGCCTGACCGACGATATCGCATTCGAATCCCCCACGCTGTCCCGCAAACGCGCATACTTTCTTTGACATCGGAATGGTAACACTGAACATGAAACAGAACTCGCTCGCGCTCGCAATCGCGTTCGGTGCTGTCGTCGTCGGACTCGCAGTACTTCTCATCTCGGAGGCGGCCGGTGCATCCGAACTCATAATCGCGATTGGTGGCGGTATCGCACTGGTTGGTGTCGGCGTGCTCACCGCGGTTGTGATGCGCCTGCCCGAGCCATCGGGCGAGTCGGGGACGGCCGGTGAACACGAGCACGAACAGATGGAGGCGTGAATACCGTACTGCCGCTCGACTCACAGACTGAAGCCGACGACTGCGAGCAGAAACAGCGCCGTGAAGACAACCCCCAGTGCGCCGGCGACCTTCAGGTGATACCGGAAGAGGTCCTCGTCTTCGGCCTCGACGGCGTCTCGGTAGGCGGCGTCTTCTTCCTCGGAACGTTGTTCGTGCATCTCACCGACGTGTAGGTCGCAAAGCCGAGCCTGTCGAAACGGGCGGCCGCAGTACGGGCAGGTCGCAGCGGGAGTCTCGTCGTCGGGAACGGCTGTTTCTGGGCTGACCGCTCGGCGATGCTCGTCGGCCGACGACGGCCTGCCATCGTGTGCACTCATCCTGCGACACCCCCCACGGTTGGCTGAGCGACGACCCACAGACTCGCCATCGTGTAGCAGACCGTGACGACGACGAAGGGATACTCGCTTCGGAGTGGTTGCAGCCGACCGGGGAACACGTCAAACGAGCGGGTGTGCGCCACCCAGACCGACAGCAAGTGTCCCAGTACGACGAACGCGAGTTGGAGGCCGCCGAACCACGCAGGCACGGTGAGAACCGAGATATTCGCCGGCGGCGACAGTGGGCTGAGCGCGACCGTCGCCAGCGCCGGTGCGAGACCGACAACGTATCCGAGGAAATGCGCGAGATGGTACCCGGCCGCGATGGGGACGAGCGCGGGTGCGAACCATCCGGCGATGAACTCGGCCGTCACGTACGTGTCGGCGCTTCGCCGAGCGGTGCGAGAAGCGAACCGGTAGCCGGCGAAGAACGCGAGAAAGCCGGCGAGGATGGCGATGAAATTCACGGCCCACGCCGGAACCGGTGCCACGGCGTCGAGGACACGACTCCACGCGACGGTCGAGACCAGCCCGTCGAAGGTCGTCACCCACAGGAGCGCGACGACGAACGCCACGTCGTCGGTGCCCATGTTTTCCCGAGAGCGCGCCAGCGACGACCCGGGGAAGGAAACCGAGAGTCCTTCGCCGGTTCGTTGTACCGGTGCGAGGAGACCGTACAATCGGAAGACGCGAGCTACCGGGTCGACGTGTTGGAACCACGAATCACCGTAGACGGCCGCACCGACGATGGTCACGAGGGAGTAGGCGATGACAACGGCCGCGAGCGACCGCGGATTCGCGGCGAGCGGGCTGACGACTTCGAGCCAGACGAGTCCGAGCAGTCCGACGACGCTCGGCCACGTCCCAATGCGAGACGGATACGGGTGGGACGCGCGACGGACCGCCCGAACCCGGCGGTGCAGTACCGACGCGAGCGTCTGCCACGGGTTCACGAGCGGCCACACGTCCACGACGAGATACGTCAGCATGGTGAACCCCGCCCACCAGCCGACCCAGACGAGCAGGACGCCGAGATTTGCGATTGCAACGGTCGGTCCAACCAGTGTGAATCCGATGACGGCAACGAGTGCAGCGACTCCGAAAAGGCGGACTGCCGCTCCGACAAATTTCACCGACCTGTCGACGCGGACGCCGAATCGGGTGAACACGTCGAGTGTCTCATCGTCAGTGACGAACGCCGAGAGGAGAAACGAGACGCAGACGACGCCGCCGCCGGAGACGACGACGAGCCAGAACGGCGCGGGAGCGGACTGGAGCGACCCGGCGAGCGACCCAGCGTGCGCAGCAACCGGTTGGACGAGAAAGACGAGCGAAACCACCAGCGCCGTGAGCGCGGTGAGAACGCGCTGTAGCACCGAATTCGTTGCTGACCGTGACGCTGCCCACGATGTCGGGTTGCGACTCATCGTTGTGACCGTCCCATCGCCGCTGGTCCGAACACGAGCGCGGCCACCGCAACAACGAACACCACTGTCGAAACGTCGACCGAGAGGGCGCGAAGTGCGCTCACGATGCCAGTTCCGCCGGCCAAGCCCGCAGCGAGACCGCCGACGAGCGGGAACGTACATCCGACGCACGATACCAGTCCCAACGCACCTGAAAGCGCTGTCCGAGCCGTGTCGAGGACGGCGGCGTAGACGAGGTACGAGAGCGCGAGGTAGCCGACGACGCGGTAGGGAACGAAGGTTGCGGACACGACCTCCCCGGCGTAGCCGACTCGCGGCCCCCATCCCGGCGCACCGAGCGAGAACTGCCAGCCTGCGGCGTGACCAGCGACGCGTCCGGCGGTGTGAACGTGCCCACCACCAACGAGTGCACCGAGGTTCACGGAGAGTAACCCCGCGAGAAACGCGAGCACGAGGAAGTATGCGGCGGCGACGGCCCCGGCACCGAGTCGGACGCGGCGGGTTGTTTTCGGGAGGTCCGTCCAGAGGACGGCCACGACGCCGACGTTTATCCAGATAAACGGATAGAGGACGTATCGCAGACTGTCCACACGGACTGGCGCGGCGTGGAGGTACGCGGCGACGGCGAGTACTTCGAACCAACCGAGTACCGCGAGCCACCACGCCGTCGGAATCTGTCGAGCGTCGGTGCGACTGCTGTAGGGTAGTGCCATCTCAGAGAAGACCCAACAGTCGGAGTGTGACGCCGATAGTGAACAGTAATCCGAGTACCCACGACCCCGCGAGCGCCGCCTGTGACCGCTTTAGCCCCCTTCCCCGTGCGGCGTGGTACGTCCCGTAAAAGAGGTAGGCAACGGTGACGGTGACCGTAGCGACGATGAGAGTGGTGCCCGCAGCGTTCGTCACTCCCTCTGGGATTCCGCTTCCGCCGATGAACAACACTGCAACCGCGCCGAAGCCGAGCGCGACGAGCAGGAAGATGAGCGACAGTACCGTCGGGTCGTCAGACCACTGCCTGTCGGTGCTTTGACTCGGACCGCCTCCGGCAGAAACGGCGCTGACAGTGTAGTGCCGCCACCCCCGAGCGGTGAAGAGCACGATGAGCGCCAGCAGTACGACCGCGAGGAGAAACCCGACGAACAAGACTGTCTGTGCCATGTGAACACACCACTAGTATTATAACTATTGACACTGATATAAACGATTCGCCGCACACAGGGTCTCGGGGTCGATTTTACGATGGGCGTCCGTGTCGAAACGTCCCGCCGGCGAAACGTGATTCTTAAGGGTCGCACGAGTCACGTAGCGTGTATGAGTGACGAACAGCAGGCG
>NZ_JBZRPK010000729.1:0-34249 GCF_058382125.1 Haloferax sp. s1 | reverse complement strand
ACCCTGGACTCCTTGACTTGGGTGCTCTCGCCGGCTTACAGTTCGGACTCGCACTCGCGTTTGCTATCCTCGGTGCCGAACTCATCAACCAGACGTGGTGGCAGCGAATCTACGCCAGTGACTCCGAGGAGACGGTCACCCGAAGTTTCAGAAACGCAGCACTCACAAACGGACTTGTCGTCTTCGTGACTGCCTTTTTCGGTATTATCGCCGTCGGCAATGCCGACGTTATCACCGACGTAACGAGTTCGAACTACAATGCCGATGTTGCGTTCTTCGTCCTCTTGCAGGACGCGTTCCCCGAGTGGCTCGTTCTCGCGGCCGTGCTCTTGGCCCTGTTGCTCGTGATGAGTTCCATCGACACGTTGTTTAACGCCCTTTCGAGTCTCGTAACCGCAGACCTCGCACGGTTGTTATCGTCTCCGAGTGACCGGCGACTCGCGTTCGGTTCCCGAACACTGACTGTTGTTGTCGCGCTGGCGGCGATTTACGTCAGCCTCCGCGCGCAAAGTGTGCTTCGTCTGTTCTTCTTCGCCGACCTGCTCGGTGCTGCTGTCGCATTCCCACTCGTCTACGGGCTCTACTCGGCACGAATCACCGGACTAGGCGCACTCGCGAGCAGCCTTACTGGTCTCGCTTTCGGACTCGCGTATTTCCCGGACCTTCGCGGTGTTACCACGGCACTTCCACTCGTTGGTAGTATCCTTCCGTCGGCTGACCCGCTGTACCTCACGTCTTTCGGTGGGGCGTTTTTCGTCTCGGCGGTCGCTTCGTTGATTGCTGCGCGGCTTTCGAACACCGCGTTCGACCTTAGCCGACTGTCCCGCGAGATTCGACTCCTCGACGATTCTCGGGCAGAGAAGCAGACCTCCGACTGATATAACTGAGGAACCTCCCGTATCTCCTCGCAACCCGCTCAGTATTCCTTCACTGTCGCGGTCCCGACCGAAATCCGAACGAGGTCGTTTTCGGGCCACGCAGTCCCTTCGGCCCCGTACCTTTGATTGATTCGCTGGGCCGATTTTCGTGTGGCCTCGTCGTCGTCGACGACAGTTGCAGTTCCGAGCATGGTGACTCGCCACTGTGCTTGTCCGTCGATGTCCTTCTGAACCGACAGCGCGACCCGCGGGTTCTCACGAATATTCGCAAGCTTGCGCCCGGTCGTAAGTACCTCGATTACTTCATTCCCTGTATCGTAAGCAAACCAGACGGGCGCAACGTGTGGTCGACTGTCGACGCAGGTCGCAAGATGTGCCATCAATGGCTCACTCGTTAGAAGTGCCGCAACATCTTCGGGAAGTTCAGTCATACAACTGATACGAACTCCGGAGTCAAAGCTCTGCCTTCGGCGTTCTCGTTTCTCTCATGCAGATTCATCTTTGAGGTGCCTATCGTACGTATACAGTGACTGTCCGGACTGTATCGGCCGTTTTTACATTCGCGAGGGTACTCCCTGTGGTTGGGGCAATCAGACCGTCGATTCTTGTGTCTGTCACATCTCTCTAGTGACTCTCCCACCAACTTTCGTAGTCAGACACGGTATCCTTCGTTTCTGACGTTAGGGATACAATTCCAGACGAGGGAAACGAATTCGAATAATATCATTTAACGTTAATTAACCCGACCCAGTTTTCGTTTCCCGACAATTTTCTTCGCATATCCATTTCATCAACCCCGCTACCTCAGCACATTATTCACGTTGCCGTTGTGACGCGAAAACTAGCGACTATCCCACCGGATTTGGGATAATGTACGCATAACAAAGCCGAGTCGGCGGGACAGTTTATCCACTTACTAATGAGTATCGAGGTTACACGTGCGACCGAATCCGATATCGAACAATGGGACCAGTACGTAGAACAATCTCCACACGCGAACTTGTTTCACCAGTACGAGGCCCTAGAGATACAAGCAGCGCATTCTGGTGCGGAATTGCACCCACTCATTGGACGAAAAGGAAACGAAGTAGTTGGTCTCTTTTCCGTGTTCAAAATCACCAAAGGACCGATAGCGACGGTTTTCTCACCGCCACCGGAGCTTCGTGTTGCGTACCTCGGTCCTGTGCTCTTGAACATGGACCATATGAAGCAACGAAAGCGTGAACGTCGCCACCACGAGTTCATCGACGGCTGTCTCGAATGGGTTCGAGACGAGCTTCATCCTCGCTACACACACTTCCGTCTGGACGGGAGTTACGACGACCTTCGAGTATTTTCGTGGAGCGACTACAGTATCACACCGTTGTACACCTACCACGTCGACCTCTCGGAGGGTGAAGACGAGGTGTTGATGAGTTTCAGTAGCGACGCGAGGTCGAACATTCGAAACGCTCCTGAGGAGGCGTATACGATCGAAGAAGGTGGAACTCGGGAGATTGAACTGATAATTGAGCAAATCGCTGCCCGGTACGAGTCACAGGGAGTCGCGTACCGAGCATCACCGGAGTTCGTCAAGGACCTCTACACCGCACTTCCGGACGGACAGATTCGACCCTACACGCTCCGTCTCGACGGCGACTTCGCTGGCGGGATTCTCGTCACAGATTACAAAGATACCGTGTCACGATGGCAAGGCGGTGTCAGGACCGACATCGACACGGATGTATCTATCAACGACGTTCTCGACTGGCGCGTTATGTCCGACGCAATAGAGCGAGGTCGGACGACGTACGACCTCGTCGGAGCCAACAACCGCCGCATCAACAGGTACAAAGCGAAGTTCAACCCCACGCTTCACCCGTTTTACAGTCTCGAACGGGACGTCGCCGGGATGCGGACGCTCGCCCATCTCTACAAGTCGCTCCGACAGAAAGTGTAGTTCTCGCCCTCTACCGACTATGCTGAGTTGTCCCGTGTTCCGTTATTCTTCGCCGAAATAGTCTTCACCAACGTGGCTTGCACCGAGTTGGGTGCCTGACTCACGTACAACTTCGTTTATATATTCAGACATCGCGTAAGCCATCCACGCCTGCGCCCATCGCATCAGCGTCGTCTTAACGGTGTAAAACCGATGCGTACGGTAGTAGAACCGTCCGTCACCCGCGTAGAGGTTTTCGAGCGTCCACTCCAAGATACGGGACGCAAATTCGAGGTCACCGGCGGCGGTAAAGACCGCGATGGCCGTGGCGCATGCATGGATGTCTCGCGGGTACGAGTTCGACTCGTCCCAGTTCGGTGCCCCATTTGGCTCGAACAAGACAGTTCGATAGAATTCCAGTCCTCGCTCGATTGTATCGTCGTACCGCGAGGACTCGGTGACCGCTTTGTATCTGAGGAAGGCGTCGAGGATGAACCCGTTGTGGTGGTTGTCCATCGAGAGGTGGGAACTGGAGGCGGGTACCCGGTAGGTCCACCCACCGATGTCGGCTTGGTTGGTCGCGATGTAGTCGAGAATCGCAGTTGCACGCTCAAGGTCTGTCCCGTCGCCGTCGTGTCCGTAGATGTCGACGAGGAGTCGGGCACCAAGCGCACCGGAATTGAGTGTGTAGTACGTATCCGGGTGGTTCATGTGATAGTTAATTTTCGCTCCATCGTCGACCTCTCGGTAATCGAGGTCTTCGACGACGAAATCGGATGCGGTCCGTGCAATCGGTGCATAAATCGGGTCGTAGGGCGAGGCGGCGAGAAGTGCTTTCACCGCGAATGAGGTCGACACGACGTCTGGGTCGTTTGGAATGCCTTTCTCGCCGAGGTGCTGAATCTCGTGTTTGTGGCCGCCACAGAAGCCGTGATAGCCAACGCTTCGGTTCTGAATGAGCCAGTCGGTAAGCTGTTTTGCCTCGGCTAGATAATCGGTGTCCTGTTCCTCTCGGGTCGCCTGCGTATAGTGGTGGAAGTTTAAATTTGCCAGCGAAAAGAGGGCCGTTCCCTTGTAGTTACGGCGCTGTTCGACGAGGAGCAGCGGTCGGATGTTTATCGGTGGTCGTTTGGCCAACTCCTGGAAAGCGAGGTTTATCCACCTGTTTTCGAACGGAAGCGCCTGCAACAGTCTGCTACTCATCCCGTCTCCGTAGTCCCACCCTTTGTAGTCGCGCGTGCGTGCGTAACGAAGCGTCGCTTCGAGAATATGTGGTAACCACTGCCCGCCGAACTCAAGCGGCGCTCGATGTTCACTGTACGCGGTGGGTTCCTGAGTGGAGACGAGTGAACTTCCGTGTGCCATACTATTGAATTGACAGACAGAGTTCGGCGGCTTTGTTACGTGTATCCTATACGGTAATGCATCGAAACACGACAATGAACCCCGTATAATCCGAACATCTAGTGGTTCCACGCGGTAGATATTGATTGAACTATAGTCATCGTCTAACAGTTAGTCTGTCACTTGAATTCTCCCCTGTCACTAATGGCTGACTTCTCTATCGAAGTCGACAATGAAGCCAGTACATAACAAAACACAGCAATGTCATCCTAAAACTATGAGTAACGACCAGACAGGCGCAGTGCACACACTGTTGGTCGGGCTAGATGCAGCATGTCTTCCGGTTTTACGACCATTGTTTGAGGAAGGTGAAATCCCGACGCTCCATTCAATCTTTTCGACCGGGACCTACGCACCTCTCGAATCACAAATACCTCCATGGACGGCTAGCGCTTGGCCGTCACTCTACACTGGAATGAATCCCGGAAAACACGGTGTGTTCGATTTCCTATCATTTGACGGATACGACTGGAGCGTCGTCAATGGGAGTCACATTCGTGAGCGGACGCTTTGGGAGGTTCTGGATTATCATGGCTATTCGAGCGTCGTGGTCAATACGCCGGTGACCCATCCCCCTCGCCCGTTCGATGGGGCACTTGTTCCGGGATATACTGCCCCAGAGAACCCACAGGGTCACCCTGCGGGGATTTTGGATGAAGTCCGTGATGCTATCGGTGAGTACCGGGTGTATCCACGAGACCCGTCGCCGGACGACGAGAAGGAGAGCAAGCGGTATTGTGACCTCGTCAAGATGCGGGGAGAGGCGTTTCAGTATCTCGTCGACCGGTTCGAGCCGGAGTTCGGGTTTATCCAGTTCCAGCAGACGGACACCGTCTTCCACGAACGACCCGGCGATCTCGAATTAGTTCGCGATATTTACGTTGAAGTTGACCAGCAACTCGAAGCGATTTTCGATGCGTATCGCCCTGAAAATGTGTTGGTGGTCAGCGACCACGGAATGGGAAAGTACACGGGATACGAGTTCCGCGTCAACGAGTTCCTTTCTCGCCACGGCTACGTCGAAACTGTCAATGGTGGTCAGGGAATGCCAACATGGGCGACGGTTCGAGACTCGAAACTCCGGTCCGGTGTCGATGCACAGTCAGTCAAACAGGGACTTCGAGTGAAGGCGATACAACTCCTCGCCCGTACCGGGATAACGAGCCAGAGAGTCGGTGCGTTGCTCGAACGTGTCGGTCTCGATGACGTTGTCGCAAGTTGGGTCCCGACGGATGTCATCAGTGCCGCTACTCGACAGGTCGACTTCGAGCGTTCGACTGCGTACCTGCGCTCACGCACAGAACTCGGTATCAGAATCAATCTCGAAGGAAGGGAACCAAACGGTGTCGTCTCCCCGGAGGACTACGAATCAGTTCGGACCGAACTCATCGACCTCCTGCAGTCGGTTACGGACCCGGATGGGAGGCCTGTCTTTGATGACGTCGCACCGCGTGAATCGTATCTCTCTGGTCCGAGAGACGACGAAGCAGTCGATATTGTACTCGTCCCACGTGACTTTGACCAATTCCTCTCTTCGATGCTCTCTGATACCGTCTTCGACGAACCGAGTGAGCCGTGGAACCACAAACTGCACGGCGTCGTCGCCGCGGTCGGAAACGACATCGATGTGGGGGCGAGTCTCGAAGATGCACATCTCTTTGACATCGCTCCGACGGTCCTCGCCACGTTCGGCGTCGAAGCCGACGACCGGATGGACGGCCAGACACTGCCAATCGTTGACTCCGTCAAACGGACGAGTTATCCCGACCCCGAGGTTCGTGAGATTCAAGAGACGGACGACACCGACGTTGAGGAACGCCTCGCAAATCTCGGTTATCTCGAATAGCCGGTACGCATTGGGGTCGGTTTGATATCATATCCTCGGCCTTCCCGTAACTTCCCTCGAAACGCGGTTTTCCCCGTTCAAATCACGGTTGGCAGCTACTGCAGCCTACTTACACATGTATGTCTGTAATGAAACCCGGAATTTCAGACGGTTCAATAGGTAACACGCCGAGGTCGAACTTTAGACCTCAGCTAGCACTTCCTCTGTGTGCCGTTTTCCGAGCGCGATTGTACCGTAATCCGTTGTTCCGATTTCGAGTGTTGCCGTGCCTGACCAGTGAACGTCAGCTAACCCAGACAGAACTGTCTCGAAATCAATCCGTCCCATCCCGACTGGAAGGTGTTCGTCGCTCCCACCGCGCGTATCGACCAAGTGGAGATGCCTGATTCGGTCGGCGTATTCATGCATAAATTCTGCCATACTTTCTTCGTCCATCCCTGCCAGTAGTGCACGACTCGTGTCGAAGGTCATCGACACGTTCGGATACCGCTCCAGTAGTTCCGGGAACGTTGCTACATCGTAATAGCTGGAGACGATATTCTCGACACACGGTTCTACGCCGCGCTCTATCGCGGCGGGAATGAGTTCATCGAGGCTCTCGTGGATAAACTCGCGGCACTCGGCGTCTGTCCAACCGAGGTCCCACGCGTCCGAAGATGGGTGGAACACGACTTTCGTGGCACCGAGATCTGCTGCGAGGTCCATTCCGGCGATGAATTCGGTGACAACACCTTCTCGAATGGGAGAAAACGGTGACCCCGGATCGATGTTAAACGGGAGGTGTACGATGAAACCCAACCCAGCATTTTCGAGTACGGTTCGCATTGCATCTCGGCTATCGGAAATTCGCTCTCGGGCGTACGGTCCATCGAGTAGGACCTCGATGAAATCGAAGCCCTCGCCCGCGGCCCACCGAACGCTTTCCTCGAATGGCATGTCGAGGCCGACCGTGAACCCGAGGTCCATGTCGACTTCTCCGTCAGTATTTAGGTTGGTATCTGGTTGCATGGAAATACTACTGGAACACAGGTTCGTATAGATGTGTTGGTTATCAGTCACGAATTGAGGTCTGATTAATTACACCTAACAAACATTTTTGAGGGTGCCTTTTGACAATGAATGCATGAATACTGAAGCGATAACACTCAACGTGGGCGATAATAGTTATGCTGGGAAGGTGACTCTGGCTGGTGATGCCTCTGAACACGGGATTTTGGTGATTCCTGGAGCGGGACATGGTCCGTTCGGCGATATATTTGACCGGTTCGCTGCGGCTGCCGCTCGGGATGGCAATACCGTCGCCCGCTTCGAGATGTGGGAGAGCCAAGAGGATTTAGCCGAAAAGACTGAAACGGAGTTCGAAACGGAACTCAGCGCTGGCATCGAATTCCTCCAGTCACGGGGTTACTCGACGATAACGGTCGTCGCGAAGAGTTTCGGTGGCCGTCTCGCGCTCACGCACATCCCGAATACGGTCGACCGGATGGTTCTGTGGGCACCTGCAATCCTATTCGGAAACCATGCTGATGCTCCGTCGATTGCTGCGTCGGAGTTAGCCAATATCGAGACCCCGGTACGGATTCTACAGGGTGACGAAGACGAGGTCGTGTCCGTTGAGAATGCAGCAGCAATCGCTGAGCACCTGCCGAACGGGTCGATGGTCGAATTAGCTGGTGAAGACCACTCCTTCTTGAACGACGAGCAACGAATTATCGAAGAGACACTCGCGTTTTTATCACCATAAGATTCGCAACCAATGCAAACCTATTGCACGAATCGCTCGTAGAGGTGGAGCAGTCCCAGCGTAATGACGAGCGCACCGGCCAACCCGGGGAAGACTGCGTTGCTATCTGAGAGACCACTCCACTTACCCAGCAGTGAACCCACACCGAATCCGAGGGTGAATCCATCAATCGCCACGAGAGTTTTTCCGCCGGTATTTACGTATCTCTTCACAGCATATGCTCCACCGAGAATGAGAACTGACCCGGAAACGAGGGTCAGACAAATTTGAATGAACGTCAACCCCACTCTCGGTCCCGTCTTGAAGAACCAGTAGGGCGCAAGTGGAAGATAGAGTGCAATTATGATAAGCACATATTCCGAAAATTGGCGGCTCAACGAAGTCCTTTGATCGCTATCTGGCACTACTTGTACTCTCGATGTGCTGATATTATATGTTGGTCAATCGGTCGACGGGTTGTAGCGCGGTTGTGTTGTGTAACAGTAATCGTCCTGTTCCGGCTCACAGGCGATTTTGTCCGCCCCTTTCCATTCCGTTTGTACTTCAAATTCCACGCCTTATTTGGTGCAATAGTCGATAGCTTGATGGACTGCTTCTGTCCGACCAATAAATGTCAGGTTGTCCCCTTGATTGATGGTGTCGTCCGGATGCGGCAATTGATTCATCTCCTCTCGACTCAAAAGTGCGAGGTGACAGCCCTCGGGGAGTTCGGCCATGAGCTCCGAAACCGTCCTCCCAATAACCGAATTGGATGTCACTTCGACTTCTTGTACATCGCCCATTCGACCTAATTCGGTCATCCAGCGAGAGATTGCAGGTCGCTCGATCACGTTGTCCATCGACCACGCGATCGACATGGCGGTCGAAATCGCCTCGACATCGATATCTTCGAATGCATCGATGTTGCCTGGCTGATTCACACGGGCGACGACGGTCTCGACATCGAACGTGTTCTTCGCGAGTTGTGCGCTCAGGAGATTAACATCGTCTTTCGGTGTCGCCGCCACCACCACCTTCGCGTTACCGCCGCCCACTGCCTGCAAAACTTCCCGACTGGTCCCGTCTCCGTGTCGAGCAGAGAAGCCATCCATTTGGAGGCTTTCGACAACTTGCTCGTCATTGTCAATGATCAAGACCTCCTCGCCTCGTTCTTCAAGCCGTTCAGCAAGTGCTTGTCCGACGCGTCCGCCGCCGATGATGATTGTCCTCATTGGAATCACGTCCAAGGCCTGTGCGATATGACGGGCTAATCCTCCTTCAAAGACGACGGTTGTGAAGATTACGAGGAATACCGTCCCAACCAGCATCGTTGCTGCTTGCGGATTCTGCGGCTGTAACTCCAGCGCGAACAGGGTTGCGACGCTGGCCGGGATGATACCTCGCGGGCCGATTGCACTAATGTAGAGACGTTCGTTGAGTGTCAGGCGGTCTCCGAGGGTACAGAGCATAACGAGAGCGGGACGGATCACTCCGACAATCGTGATGACCACGACCAATCCACCGACCCCAAGTGCGAGCAAATCTCTGAGAGAGAGAAGCGAGGCTAGCGTGATGAAGACGAACGAGATCACGAGAAGTGTTACGTCACCTTTGAAGCGTTCGATGGAGTCTTGATACGGCAGGTCGGTGTTTCCGAGGATGAACCCCCCCGCAGCAACGGCGGCGATGCCTGCTTCCGAGGCGATCTGCTCTGCCACCCCATACATGATGAGAGAGGCGATGAGGGCGATTAACCGAGCGTTCTGTGGTGTGTTCTCGGTAGAGGTTCCCACATGACGCAGGAGATACCATATTATTCCTGCAATACTACTCCCGACAAGAACACCGACGCCGAATCGAACCCCGAATTCACGGACGAGCGTCAGGAGTCCACGTGTCTCCAGTAGAACGTATTCGAACATTACGATGGCAAGAATTGCAGCCGTGACGTCGTTGACGACACCTTCAGTTTCGAGCGTGGTGGCGACACGGTTGCGCACGGGAACAACATTCATAATGGGCGTGATAACTGTCGGCCCGGTCGCTACTAGGAGCGACCCGATTAAGAGGGCCACATTCCATGGAGCATTGAGTGCGTATCGAACGGTGATTGCCGTTCCGATGAGGGAGACTGCTGCGCCGATTGTGACGAGGCGGAACGTCTCCCGTGGGGCTTCGTACAGGCGATCGAGGTGAAGGTGGAAGGCCCCTTCGAAGACGATAATTGCGACGCTGAGTCCAACGATCGCCGGAAGTGCATCACCGAAAACACCCGGTGTGATAACACCAATCCCTTCCGGTCCAACGACGACACCCGCGAGGATGAGGAACATCACACTCGGGATTTGCAACCTATCTGAGACGACTTGAGCGGCAACTCCAAGCCCGAGGATTGTCACGACAACCGTGATTAGTTCGATTGTAGCGGCCACGGGTTCAGTTTCATTCTTCAAATACTCCTTGAGTGTAGTTAACACCCATGGTCGGCATCGGATTAATCGCTATGCACTCTGTATATACTTCTAGGTGTCTGGCTCTTGTCCGGTTTTCTTCCTAAAGCGCCAGGTACCAAACTGGAGTGCACTCGTCTGCAGTCTTGTCCCTCTGAATGGAACGAACTCCAGTTCGACATCTTGGAGCGACGATATAACCGTCCACAGATACGGCGAATCCATAGAAAAAGTGTCGAGAGACGGAGGGTGAGCGGCTAAGACGCACGACAGCGCTTCGGTTTATTGCTCATCTGTCCCCGCCCGTATCGGAAGCTGAATTTAAGCGTTATTCCGAATCAGCGTCTCGAGTTCGTCTCGAACCTCGCTCACGTCGGTCGTCCCAATCGTCGTTCGTACCTTCTTTTCGTCGAGGTCGCCGAGCTCGCTGAGAATTCCTCCCCGGCGGTCGACTTCGACGAAGAGTTCGAGCGACTCCGCACTCGGCCGCGGGATAACCTCGAGTTCGTCGAGCGTTCCTCGGAACTCACCCGACGTGGGCCGGAATTCGAACTCTTGGATGAACCGCCGCTGTGACGTGAAGTAGCTGTGCGGGTCCGCCTCGCACTCGGCGCTGTGGAGCGAAAAGCCGAGTTCGTCGAGCGCGTCAAAGACCGCCTGCAGACGCGGCGTAGGTCGGACGTTCAGGTAGTCTTTGTCTTCGGGGTCGACAGCCATCTTGATGTCGAGTTCCGTTTCGACCCAGACATCGACGTTCCCGAGGGTAACGGGTGTCGTGTACGGGATATCGAGTGACACCGACCGCGTCTCTTCTTGTTCCGGTTCGATAGTGAGACCGTCGGCAAGGGTGTACTTCTTGATGTCCACCTCTTGGTAGCCCTCTTCCGTTCGGTATCGGGTTTCGAGTTCGAACCGAATCGTCCCGATATCCTGCTCTACGGACCCACCCGTGATGTGTACTTCAGCGTCGACCGTCTCACCCGGACGGACCGTATCAGAGGGGAGGACGGTGTCGACGGTTGCGTTGCCAATTCCGATGCTTGCGAGGACCTTCTTCATCGTTGCAAACCGACGTTTCGTCCAGCGACATAATGTACTTGGTGGCTTGTGTGTGTCTGTTGCGTCTGTGTCTCTCTCGCTGCTATCGGAGGAATACGCTTTCTCGTTGTTTAGGGTATCTACTCCTCTCGTTGCTATTGGATGCATACCCACTGCCCATCTAGATAATCCCAGAAATTCAAATAATCTAAATTATCTTAAAAACTTGAATAGTCTAGAAATCTCCTGCAATTGCCTCACAGACTCGCTATTCTCAAAGGGCTCTGACGACGACGTAGTTTCGTGATGGACCAACTCGACTCACTCCTCGAAATGTTCGACCTGAAGGACGAACGCCGAACGGGCTGGGTTTTACGGAACGTCGATTCTCCGGAGTCGGTCGCCGCGCACACGTGGGGGACGGCGGTGCTCTGTCTGCTCTACGCCGATGAGGTGGGCGTCGACCGAGAGCGAGCCGCCGCGATGGCGCTTATCCACGACCTTGGGGAGGCACGCACGGGCGACATTGCGACCCGCGCAGAAGCCAACCAGCAGGAGATTTCGTCCGCAGAGAAAGAAGAAGCAGAGCGGCGTGCTGTTACTGACTTCTTGGAGCCGTTTGCGAACGTCGAACTCGTGGAACAGTGGGAAGCGTACGAAGCCCGTGAGACCGAAACCGCACAGTTCGTGAAAGATATGGACCTTGTCGACAACTGCTTGCAGGCGCTCAAATACGAACGAGAGGACCGATACGATGAATCCGAGTCGAACCCGCACTTCTCGGAATTCGATAACTTAGACGAGTTCTTCGCAACTGCGGCACCGCGATTCCGAACTGTGGTTGGCGAGGAGTTGTTCGCGGAACTGAAGCGTCGCTATGAAGCGGAGATCGGTCGGCCCTGCCAGATTTAACTCCCTACGTCACGTACACGCGTCCCTCAACTTCGTACAGATAGCCTTTATTGAGGAGTTCGTCGACAGCATCGGGGTCTTGGTCTGCCGATTGTAACTGTTGCCGTGCGTCCGTCACAGGCATCCCCGATTCGTACTCATCGATAATCGGCTGTAGGTGCTCGAAAGCCTGCTTTGCTCGAGGAGAAAGTGGCGTGTGTCCACCCTGTTCCGGAGTCATCGGCTCTTCTACTGTCTCGAACGGTGCCCTGGGTAAAAAATGTGGGTGTTAAGACAAGTCATTCATCGTAGATTATGATAACACGTCCGCCTCCGTTTTTTCAGCCGGCAATACCGAGTAACTGGACAATACAGCTAACCCTGACCTTGTTCTCTCGTTATGCTCCGCGAATAAACGACTTCACGACAGTCGCAAGACGTGCTGGTGCTGATTCAGTCGTGATGTGTCAAACTCCATCGGGTTCGGTGACACGGCTCTCGGGGAGGCGCTCGTCTAACTCGAAACCCCATCCCGGAGTCGTTCTGGACTCTGTTTGCCAGCCACAAGGAGCGCCGGTACATCGATATTCGACTCTTCCGAGAGTTCGTACGCTTCCACTTCGTAGTTCTCCCGGATTACGGTTTCAGCGAGATGAAGGTTCGCTTCTTTAGGCCACTATGGCAATTGTTCAACGCCGTGAAGCCCACCTGTATCTTCGATGAATAGTCACATTGCTTCTTGGCGCTTCCCCTCGTCGAATAGTGCTTGCATTCGGTCACTTAGGTCGTCGCCTCTATGCTCACCAACTAGCAAGGCCGGTTCATACAGTAGGAGTCGGTCGAGAGAGACTGTTGGCGCTGCCGCGAGCGCGACGTGACAGCTTTTGCTTCCATCGTCGGAGCTGTGAGTTTGAGTGGGAGTCCGTTAGTGTTGTCTCTCAGCCACTCGGAAATTTATATACTCTCGTTTCGTAACGGCACCTCGCTGATGTAGTGGTTCACTCATTCGGGTAACGGCGGCCACATCAGCCCGACGTTTGTCTCGATGAGATGGGTCTGCGCACGTCGAAGTCGCTCGGAAAGCGAAGAAGCAGTAATCCCGAGTTCGGTTGCAACCTCGTCGAGGGTCGCTGTTCGCGGAATATCGAAGTACCCCATCCCATAGGCGGTTCGGAGTGCTTCGTGTTGGCAGTCAGTTAACCCTTCCCCCGGTTTTTCCACCTCACCGTCACGGGTGAGTCGCCGCAGCGTAAACGACCCATTGCGCTGCCAGAATGTGCGGAACTCATCGAGAGTTGCCCTGTCAGCGAACCAGCCACTTTGAATCCAGCCGGTTGGTGTGACGCAGATACGGTCGATGAGTGATTCGGTCGAGGCGAGTGAATGGAGGTGCGAAAGGTTATCGATACACTCACCCAGTTGCGCTTCCATGCTGACTGCCGGACTGATTTGATACCGACGTGTCTCTCCTGCTTGGCCGACGAGCGTGTATTCACCGACGAATGTCGCCGATTCAAACGCCTCTTCGACCGACACGGCGGTTCCCCCAGTCACGTAGACGATGAACAGTGTATACCCACCGTGATTGGGTTGCATTTTGACTTCGAGTGTTGCGTCGGGGACTGTTGCCGCCACCTCGACAAGCGGTAATGCCTCGCAAGCGATCTCGTATTCGGCGACAAAACCCATAGACACCGGTCACTTTCCTGTGTTGATGATTATGTTGATTTTGAATCTACGATGTCTTTCGGCGTGAACAGCGACACGTCAGAGCGCTCTGCAGCAGTCTCCTGCAACCCATCGGAAAATCCGGACCGACCGAAACAACAGTAGTGGTACGTTGGATCACCGCCTTCCGGTGGCGTCCAGTCTACCTGTGCAGCGCTGCGTTCGAGGTCGGCAAGGTCGCCTTCGTGCATTTTGCGAGTCGTGTACTTGCATTCGCCAGCGACAAGTGTTCCGTCGCCCGCGAGTCCGACAACGTCGAGTTCGTGCTGTTTGTGCCACCAGTAGCCGATGCCGTGGTACGTCTTGGGAATCAGTCGAGGGACCGCGCTTTGACAGGCGATTTCGAACATCGGTCCCATGTAGTCCGAAAACGAGGGTTCAACTAACTCGCCGTAGGCATCGTCGCCGAGTTGTGCGAGTTTGCCCTCCTGCCCATACACGTAGCGGAACCAGAACCGGAATAACGGTTCGTTCAGTCGGTAGCGACTCTTCCGCGTTGCATTGGGATTCTCAGTTATCGGGATATCTCGCGTAATCAGTCGAAGCCGCCGGAGCTTTGCGAGGTACGAGCCGAGCGAGTTTGAGTCGACTCCGGCGAAGTTCGCAATCTCGCCCGTTTCGCGTTTGCCCGTGGCAATCGCTCGAAGAATCGTGTAGTACGTCTGCGGCTCTCGAATCCCGAACTCCGTGCGTAGCAGGAACTCCGGTTCATTGTGGAGGACGCCGTGTTCCGAAAGGATGTGCGACTGAATATTTTCGGCGAGCGACGCAGACGGCGAGAGTGCACGCAGATAGTACGGTGTCCCACCAAAGACGCTCCACGTCTCGATACTCGTCTCTGGGTCCGTGTCTGGGTAAAACTCCTGTGCGTCGGTCAGGCTTAACGGTGGGAGGTCGATTGTCCCAGTTCGCCGACCGTAAAGTGGACTTCCGCCACTGAGGACTTTCTCTTCCATGACGCTGATTGACGACCCCACGAGAACCAACGACGTCCCCGTTTCTTCGAGGTGGAGGTCCCAGACACGCTGGAGTTTCGAGGGCAGTGAATCGTCGGACTCGACCAGGTATGGAAACTCGTCGAGAACGACGATTGCGTCCTGTCGACCGAGCGTTCGAAGGAGTGCTTCCCAGTCCCGTTTGATGTCTTCGACGACTGGAAAGGTCTCGCGTGCCGTTTCGACGAAACTCGCGAGTTGCACATCCGGCGTCTCCTCGGTAGCCTGCCAATAGACCGCATCGTCACGGTCTCGAATCGCTTCGCGGACGAGCGCGCTTTTGCCAAGCCTCCGTCGACCGTATACGACGAGTAGTTCTGCTGTCTCACGGTCGAACCGCGACTCCAGCATCTCTAGTTCGTCGTTCCGGTTGACAAAGCGCGGGTAGCTCATAGCTAGTCTTCGTCTGGGGGTGTGATAATCCTTCTGAATATCTAAATCCCAATTTTACTAATCATGATTTTACTAATCGAGATTCACTAACTGTTTAGCAGCGCATCTCGGATGTCCGGTCTAAACAACCTTGGAGGGCGAGTTCCCCGACCCACCGGGGTCGGGGGTGTCGTCAGACAGCAAGCCGTCTGACTGCTAACCAGAAATCTCTGATTTCTGGTGATGAAGCCCGACACTCGGCCTAGTGTTCCGTCTCCTCGATATGCGGTTCAACCACTTCCTTCGACACTGCTCCTGTCGTCCCCATGCCGTTCAACCCCCCACGTAATACCCAACCTTCCAGAATCCGCCGCCCCAGAAATACGACTCCCGAATCTCGGGATACCGTTCCAGCAAGTGCGTTCCTGAGTACGACTTGACTGCCGAGCGATGTCCGCCGGACTGTGCTTCGGATCAGTTTGCACGAACAGGTGTACGTGGTCGACCGCTATCTCCAACGCCAGAATCTCGTGTCCGAAGTGGTCGGCAGTGTCACCAAACAACTCTCGCACGTCGTCCTCCACCACGCTGAGAACAGGATGGCAGTACTTTGGACACCACACGAAGTGATACTTACTTGTGTCACTTCTCATCCTTGTGTTTGCATTCGTATCTTTGAGTACTGGCGTTCTCGTGAATCCTCGCTTCCGCGGGCGACTGACCCGACGCCGCGAACTCTCGAAATTCGGGCGGGTGCAGACTGTTGATAGCCGTGTCTTCGGGTCGTCCGAACGCAGAAAGGAGACCTGTGTCTGCTGCGGTTCGCGCCTGACAGGGTTGATTCGTCGATATCGGGAGGAATACGTTGTCGGGCTTCCGGTTTGGACCTCGTTAGAGAATTATAATTACTACTGTAGACCTTGTGGCATCAATGAATTCTCAACCTCATCTCGGTCTCCCGCTGACGGGGGAGATAGCTGATACACACGTCGATACCGAACAACAGTAAATATCCTCGCGTATTCAATGTATCACCTTTTGATAGTTCCCCTAGACACATCGTCACTTGTAACTGACAGAACGTACCATCGATGTTGTTTCAATGAAAAAGCATAAGTTCAGATGGAGAAATAGTAGTGCTTATGAAAAACCCGCCGTGGAGTGCAGAATTTGCTTCGCTCAAATCAGACTGTGCTAACGAGCTTGTTGATCTGTTCGATAAGTACCCTGACTCAGTTGTCTATGAAGCAATGAGCGAGCTCCTCCGCCGAGAGATGCGGGACCAATTTGCAGGTTCGTTTGCGGAGTCACACCGGACGGACTAGTCGGTTCTTCCGCGTTCTATCACTGCCCGAATTTCATTCCAACAGTGGGATCTGTCCGTGGAATCGCTCTCGACTGACATTCCGAATTGCCCGCTACCGACTAGCGCGAAGAAATTCCTCGCATATACCACGCTGGATAGATACGTTAGTCATCACTTGTCTATCGTCTGGAGTTACTTGTCTATCGTCTGGAGTTGGTTGATCTCCGCTTCAGACCAGTCGTAGTACGGTTCCTCTATCTCTCGGAGTGTTTCGACGCACTCGTTGTACCGGTCTCGGGCAACCGGTGTGTACGGGTCGTCGGGGTGCTTTTCTATCCACTCTCGGAGGTCCGCGAGTGCCCGCGGCGAGTAGCTATCAATCTGGTCTTGTTCCTTGAGAAGCGTGAGTTTACGCTCCTCGGAACGAAGCGACTTCACGAGGACGACGCTCGCGACCCCGGGCAACACGATAATAGTCAGTATCATCGAGGCCCAGACGACGGGTGAAAGCGACATTTCAGTCACCTCCGTTGGCGAGTGTGGTACTCTCTGCATTTTTTTCGGGTACCGTCCCGATGACACTCATGATGGCCGTACTGACAACGACGAGGCCAGCCATGATGGCAACACCGAGAATCATCAACTGCTGGTTCTCCGTTCCGAGACTCGTGACGACGCCGTAACCGATGATAAACAGCATCACCACGGGGATGACGTACTTGATGACGGGATTCCACGCCGACCCGATGTAGATGCCGGCGTTACGGTTGAGGTCGATGACGCGGGCGCGTTCCGGCCCGAACTTCCAAGCGACGAGTGCGATAATCGACAGCGTCGCCAGCGGGAGGCCAAAGCTCCCGAATATGAAGTCCATCTGTCCGAGGAACGACGAGGAGTAAGCGCTTGGCAGACCAAGCAGCCAGATTACGCCACAGACTGTGAGCACCGATTTCGTCCGCGAGAGGCGCGTTTCCTCGGAGACTGTCGTCACGCCGACTTCGGTAATTCCGAGACCGGACGTAAACGTTGCAAAGAAGAACGAGACGAAGAACACGAGTGCCCACAGTCCACCACCGGGGAGTTCCGGGAACACCTCCGCGAGCGAGAGAAACAGGAGGTTTGACCCAGCGCTCGGTTCGAGGCCGAAGGCAAAGACCACGGGGAACGTAGCGAACACAGCCAGCAGGCCGACACTCGTGTTCCCGATGGCGGTAAAGAGACCACCACCGAGCGGCACGTCGTCGTACCGGCTGAGATAACTCCCGTACGTGAGCGCGATTCCCCAGCCCAGCCCGGTCGAAAAGAGGGCCTGGCTAAGGGCCGCAACCCACGTACTTCCGCGGGTGAGGTACCCCCAGTCGGGAGTAAAGACGAAGGCAACTCCGTCCATCCCTCCGGGAAGCGTCACGCCGCGGACGGCGACCGCAATAAGCGCAACGACGAGAAGCGGAATCATCCACTTCACGACTCGCTCGATTCCGCGGCGAATGCCGAAGACCAGAACCCCCGCAAGTCCAGCCATCGTTGCCGTGTGCATCCCGATGACTAGCGCCGGGTTGTTGATGAACCCGTCCCAGAACGCCTGTGGTTGGAAACCTGGCTGAGTGAACGTCATCAGGATGGAGTGTCCAGCGTAGTATAGCGCCCAGCCGATGATGGGAGCGTAGTACGACATCAGTGCCACGTTGACGATGAGGACAACGAGACCGAGTCCCTGTGCTCGCTTGCTGCCAAATACTTGTTTGAACGCTCCGATTACCCCGTTGTTCGTGTACCGGCCGATCATCGTCTCAGCCATCAACCCGGGTACTGCGATAACATACAACAGAAGAATATACGCCACGAGGAATGCACCCCCACCGTTTTCACCTGTGGTGAAGGGCATTCGCCAGATATTGCCTGCGCCGACCATCGCCCCTAGCATCGCCATCAGGAAGCCGAATCGACTTCCCCATTCTTCTCTCGCTGTTCTTGCCTCTGAATCTGCCATCTTAGTTCTGACTAGACACTCGAAACGGAGCTAATTATATGCTCCCTCTTCTGTAGGAGGCTTCGGCACTGTCTAGTTAACCTCCCGAGCTGGGTTCGTCCGTTGAGCGTCTGATGTGCTCGCTGAAAATCATATGTAAATTTCGTGCGCGCCGTGCACATGTGCACGGAATACATTGAGTAAATATCACTTCGGTGTCTGACTTGATGTCTGACGATCAGAACATCTCCCGACGAAATCTACTGTTGACCGCTGGCGGACTCGGCAGTACAGCACTCATTCCGTCTGTCGCGGCGGCGGAGGACGAACACGGGAAACTGACTGAAGCAGAAGTTCGGAAGGCGCTTGCGGAAATGGACGTGCAGCCGACGAAACAACCCACGGGAGGCCGTGGTGCCGTCGGTACGCTGTCCGCGAGTTCACTCGAAGACGCCGATGTCTACGTCGGAGAACACCGGAACGCGCGGACGCCGGAGGGCAAGCCCTTCGCGGTCGAGAGCTACAAGGAGTATTTGGCGCGTGAGGCACCGCCGGGCTTCCCGGAACATTACTTCAACGACCGCGCGGTGACTACGGACGGCGTCTCGACCGCTAGCCTCCCGTCGTTCTACCTCAAACAGGACTTCGGCAAGATCTCGTTCCAAGGACATTCGGTTAGCGTTGGCTTCGGGATGGGCGTGAGGATCAAGAGCTCCCTCAGTGGTATGAGCGCTGAACTGTCCGTCGACCTGTACGTCGGTGGAGCATCGTTCGCAATCTCGAGCTTCTCTGTCGGCTATGATATCACCGACAAGGGATTCTGTCTGAGCGACTTCAAGACGTCGTACTCCATCCTCGATCTGGAGTTCGATGTATGTCCGGTTATCTCGTTCTCGGGATCGACTTTCACCGTCGGCGGGACAGTGAAGGTCTGCGCTGACCCGTGTGAGATCATCAAATGTCCGGTTTGCAAGAAGCTCGGTCTTAGCCTCTCCAAAGAAGTCAACATCTGAAACCAATTCGACGACGTGGTCAGGCGCCTCAGCTAGTCACCAGCTGGGAGTATTTCCGGCCATTCCCCGTCGGAGTCGGCTGACCACGAGGGGCCGGGTGGTTGACAGTAACAAATCATCCGCAATTTTTAACGAGCATTCATAAAAAGAAATATACACTGATATGGTCGACGCGTTTACCCTCGTCTTGTCGGCGTTCTTCGTTCCATATCTGCTCAACAGCGCCGGCCACCTGCTCGATACCGCAATCGTGCTCCGGGCAGTGTCCTCCTACACCCCCGGTGAGACGGGTGGTGCGGTCGGTGGCGAGCCAGCGGCTGTCGAGGGCGAGGTCGTCGTCAACGATCCCGCGTGGGAAGCCGACCGTGTCGTTGACCGGACCGATCGGAGTGTCGGTGCCTATCTCTGGCGCACTACGGCCCCGTCGAGGGAAGGAAACACCATCGACTTCAACACGTGGTCGGTGCAACCGGCCAGGCGTAACCGCGACACGGGGCTAGAATCGGGCCGCTTCAGTGTCGTCAACGGAACCGATTCGGTCCGCGTAGACCCTTCGTGGCTCCAAGAACAGTACGATACCGCCCGGCTCCCGGAGCTATCTTCTGGCTGGAGCAACTGGCTCAAGTTCAGACACAGTCTGTGGAAATCCCCCGCAGTCCAGTTGACTACCGACGAGACGACACGAACGTTCGACCAGATTCCGGACCTGTTCGAGAACATCGACGCCGAGCCTCTCGACGACTACCACCTCCATTCCATCCCCATTCGAGACGGCGACACGATAACGGTACTCGGTCACCTCACCGTCGAAAACGGTGAGCGCGTTCTCCGCGGGGGCGATGGAGTTCCACTCGCAATCTCCGACCGGGGTTTCGACGCGTTTCGACGATACTTGTGGCGACGGCTCCTCAAACACGGTCTCGGGGTCGTGCTACTCACGGCCATCGTTCTGACCATTTGGCACTACCTGTAGCGAGTTTGTCGTCCGGCGGCTCGAGTAATAGCTAAGTTAGCACTTAAGAAGATACTCATACCTAGTTTAAAATAAAAGACAATGAATATAAACAATCATGTATAGTCCGATATACGTGTTGATATGCTGCCATGATTGGTCAACGTACCACGGATGAATATAACTCCGAGTTGGACGACGCCGCCGACCACGTGACGGGTTGTAACCTGCCGTTGGAGAACATGCTCGCTGACCTAGCGCTGTTTACCCGGTCACCGGTTCCCTTGCGAATCCTCGGTTGCCTAGACGAGTCGCCGCACACTACGACGGAATTGGAGGACACCCTTGATGTCCACCGAACGACGCTCAAACGGAACCTCGGACGACTACGCGAGCGCGAATGCATCTGCAGCAATCTTTCCGAGCGCATCTATCGGATAACGAACGTGGGCCAACTGTATCTCCGGGGACTCGAAGAAGTGGTGAAAACTGCACGGGACGCCGACCGACTCGCAACCGTCCGCTCTGGGTTCCCTGGGGAATTGCCGGGTAGCGTCGCGTGCCTGCAGGACTGCTGCATCACAACCGCTGCTCCGTACAACCCCCACACGCCGCAGGAGCGTCTGCAGCAGTTGCTCGTCAAGGGCGAGTCAGTGCAACTGTTCATGCCCCAGTTCCCTCCAAACTATCTCGAAGTACTGACGGGCCGCACCGAGGAGACTACCTCGTTCGAACTCGTTATCCCAGTTCCAGTCGTTGAGTACTTGAAGTCGGTGCGTCCGTCGCTTGTGGAGAGCGTGGTTGCGAGTATGACCGTGTATGGTGCCGACGAACCGACTGACGTCGCCGTCGGGGTCGGGCACGTCGACGAGCGGCCAGTAATCGTCGTGTACGACGATAACAAGCACGTCCAAGCCGTCGTGGAGGTGACGGTCGAAGAATCGCCGGTACGCGAGTGGGTACGCGGCCGGTACCGAGATCGTCGACGACGCGCATCGGTCGTCGAGGGTTGACGAGTGTCGACGAACTACGGAGCGTGAGCGGACAGCAACCCTTCTGAGCGAAAGATAGCGCCGCCTATGGACAACCCGCAGTGGAGTGCCGAATTTGCTTCGCTCAAAGCCGACTGTACCGACGAGCTGGTCGGTTTATTCGACGAATACTTGGCCCGGTTGTCTACGAAGCGATGAGTAAACTTCTCCGTCGAGAGATTCGAGACCAATTTGCAGACAAATTCGCTGAGCCACACCGAACGAAATAGCTGACTCGCGGCTTCATCATTTAACTGTTCAGTCGTCTACGCGTCGCAGTAGAAAACCGATCCGGCTGTATCGGCTAGAACGGCAGGCGCTCTTTCTCTTCGATATCGAGTTGGAGACGGTAGTCGAGCGTCGACCAACTATCGCCTGTCGTATAACTTGACGGATGGTCATCGAATTCGGGGACGACGTAGTACGTTCCTGCCCTGTAGATGTCGTCGCCGTCGAGTTCGTACCGTCGGGAGACCAATTTCCCCGGTTTAATCGTCCGAGTCAATGGTTCACTACTAATACTCATTCCGTTCGGCTTGACTTCGACGCGGTCGCTCGTTTCGTACGATGGTGAGTTGAGTCCAGATTCTGTCATGTAATCGTCTCCGCCTGGCGAATCGAGCAGTCCGAGCACGCCGAACGGCCACACTCCGTAGCTTTTGATTCGAACGGGTTCGTCTCCGGTATTCTCCAGCGTGAACGTGAGTTCGGCGGGATGCTCGATAGTAGCGTCTTTGACTGTACGTTCTACTGACATCTCGAACGGATCGGTGGACATCTCGGTCGTCGCTTTTGTTACCCGGTACTCGGTGTCGGCCATGCACCCACTGAGGCCGGCTATCGACACTGCACTCGCGGCTAAAAACGTCCGGCGCTTCATCGGGACTCACCTCCGATTTCGGCGCGAGCGCCCGTTAATTCGACAAATACATCTTCTATTACCACATCGTCACCGACCCCCGCCGCATCGCGGAGTTCGTCGACGGAGCCTTCGGCGATGAGTCGACCTTCGTGAAGGATGCCGATGCGGTCGCAGACGAGTTCGACCTGTCCGAGGACGTGACTCGAAAAGAACACCGTCGCACCCCTGTTGTTCTCCTCGTGGACGATTTCCCGGACGCGACGAACGCCGTGAGGGTCGAGACCCGTAAACGGCTCGTCGAGAACGAGCAGTTCGGGTTCCCCAACGAGTGCCATCGCGAGCGCGAGTCGCTGTTCCATTCCTTTCGAGAACTCTGCCGTGTCGGCGTCGATTGCATCCGCTAACCCGACGCGTTCGAGGACACTTTCGGGGTCGTCAGCCACCCGTTTGGTTTCGGCGACGAACTCGACGTGCTGCCGAGCGGAACGGTCCTCGTAGAGTCCGAATCGGTCCGGGAGAATACCGATTCGAGTATGCACTTCGATGGGTTTCTCGCGGGGGTCCATCCCAAAGATGCGTACTGTCCCCGATGTCGGCCGAAGATAGTCGAGTAACAGCCCGATTGTCGTCGACTTTCCGGCACCGTTCGGCCCGAGGAATCCGTAGACTTCGCCGGACTCGATGGAGAGGTCAAGTTCGTCGACGGCACGAATGTCGCCGTACTCCTTGGTCAACGCGTTCGTCTCGATTATCGGAGCCTCGTCGCTCATAGCGCATCACCTCGGGTGAAGACACGGCGAGAGAGTACCAATGGTACCACTATCCAGACGGCCAGGACAAGGATACTGAGCGATGGGTGGAGATACCACGGTCCCGTTCCGCCGTCGAACGCCGCTTCTACGACGAAGGCGTTTATCGTCTGTCCCGGTGCCAGCTTGGTGTAGACGGTTTGGAACAACTCGGTGGAGTTGCCGACACCGAGGAGCCAGTTCGTCAGAACGTTGTACGCTCCATCCGGCGTCAGTCTGAGTGCGAGAAACAGTGGACCGCTTGCCGGGGCATCGTACGGGTCGACCGGAACCCCAGTGAGTGCCGTGTACGCCTTCGAGATGATGGAACTCCAAAACAGCGTCATCAGAATATACGTGAACACGGTCCCGGCTGCCGTTACGGTCCTGTCCACGACGGTCGAAATTAGCACCCCGACCGAGACGAGCGCGGCGACGAAGAGGAGCGTTGCAAGCACGACTCCGACGAATGGAACGACGTCGAACCCGCCGTGTTCGACGAGGCCGATGCCACTGAGTACGAGAATCGCCACGGCGACGCTCGCACCGATTCCGACGAACCGCCCGACGCCTTTTCCGAGTACAATTTGCGCCCGCTTCAGGGGCAAGGCGATGAGGAACTTGATACTTCCCGTCGTCCGCTCACCGATGAGTGACTGGTACGTGAGAAGCAGCACACCAATAGGGAGGAGCAGGTTGGCACTGTTTTGAATGTAGCCGATGGTGATGTTTTGGCCCACGGCGTCCCATCCACCGTACGTGGGTCGAAACCCCCACAACACGACGAGGACCGCGAGCATCCACGCACCTTTCGAACTGAGTATCGTTCGGCATTCTCTGCGAGCGAGGGGGGACCATTGCATAGACAACAAGACAACTAGATGTCACAAAAGCCTGACTCAATTGTCCTCCGACTAGAGATTCATCTACGACTCTAATTGGTGTCGCGTTATTGTACGCGGCTACTGTACGTGGGTGCGTGAGTTCGGTATCGACATGATTGTCCGCGTCATCGGCCCGAGCGACCACGAGACCAAATGCAGGAGCGGCAGCCAGTGGCAATGGAACCCAACCCTCGGAGTTCCGTGGGGACGATACCCGCTGGTGGATTGTTGATAAGTCCGACGCCGAGAAGGTCCAAAACAGCGAAGATGGTCGTCGTTCGTTGAGAGGCCGATCCAGTAGCGTGAGTGCCACGGGAATAAACTAATATTTTGAGTGACTTTATAATTAAATACATCTTATTGTCTATGAGTAATAATGGGTGGGCTATACCAATAGTATCTGGATTTGACTATCTGGTGCAATATCGAGAAAACCAAGGACGACTCAATACTGGACTAGTTGCTGATTTGATACTATATAGGTTGTGACTTTTTCGTTGATTCCTGATGTGGTCGATATCTCAGATATCTTATTTCTCATTAGTCGTCTCAATACCGGTGTGAAACTCTCAATGACAGCTGAACGGCTGCCACGACTACGTTGAACAAAGTCCCGTCGAATCTAGGACTTCTTTCAGAATTCACACCGAGTATTATCTATGATACGACAGTGAGCCGAGTAGCCGCCAACAGATTTATTTAATTCCCACAAGACCGTTCCCGAACTAATAATCAACTATTCTATGAATTCAAACTAGATAATAGGAAGTCAAATCATTACATAATCAAGTAATATAAACAGTTACAAACATACTGCCGTAAATGGCAACATAAATATTCTACCGAAGTACACGTTCCACCTCGCAATAATTCGTAGCCTCAAATTGATTCGAAGTATCTGTTGCGGTGATGCGAGTAACTTTCGAAAGGGGCGTTCGCGTGGGTGTTCACGATATCGAACGAGAGCATCGACCTGTTCTTGAAGGGCGTCGACCTCTCGGTCTCGCTTTCGGACGACCCTGCGGCGGGGCTTGCAGGCACGGTCCCGCCGTCGGTCATGGCCATCCTCGGTGGCCTTCTCGTACTCGTCGTCGTCTTCTCCCAGATATGCCTGTTCGTGGCGCTCATTGCGCGACAGATTCTCGTCTACTTCACGTACGCGCTGTTTCCGCTTCTCATCATCTTTTGGGTCGCCGACGCCGGTCCGCTCAAGCACGGGAAGAACCTCTCGGAGAAGTTTTTCAAGGCGACGGGGATGCTCATCCCCGGCGGTATCCTCGTCGCGGGTATCTTGGCGGTCGGCATGAAGTTCACGTCGGAGACGATTAGCACCTTCAGCGGTGCGGCCACTGCCACGGGCGTCGATGCGACGTTCTCCGACCCGTTCGGCGCGGTTATCAACTTGCTCATCATACCGCTCGCGATTGCCGCGACGAGTCTACTGCCGAGCATGAAAATCTCGCAGTGGTTGTCCGGGGCCGGACTCGGGAGTATCCCGACACCCAGCCCGGGACAGGCACTGAGCAAGTCGAAGAATACGATTTCGAACCTGCGTCGAGGCTCGATTTCGGGTGGCATTGGCAGTGGTGGGATGGGCGGCGGTGGCATCAGCTCTGGGGGGGTTGTCGCCCAAGCCAGAGAAACCGGACAGCAAGCGGCCCAGAGCATAGCGGCCGACGATTCGGGTTCGGTAATGGCTGCTGTCGCTGACGGCGGGAACGACCTCGATAACGTGAGCGTGGTTGACAGTTCCGAGGATGTGGACTCCGATGACCTCGGGGGCTTCAATCACCCTGGCTTCGACGACATAGAGATTGACCCGGACAAACCGGGCTACTCCTCTGAGAACATGGAGACGGGCGCGATCAGTACCACCGACGAGTACACCATGGTGGACGCTCGGCGCGAGGCCTCTGCCGAAACCGATGGTTTCACATCTGACGGATTCCGTTTCTATGCTGACGACCCGACCGATGAGCAACGGGAGCTACGAGAAAAGCGTGCTCGGAAGCACTACATGGAGAAGAGTGAGGACTTCAGCGAACTCAGCATCACGGACTTCACGGAAGAGGAGTTCCTGGACCTCACGGAGGACCAGCAGAAGCGACTCCAATTCCGGAGGATCCAGAGCCAACAGCCCGACCACCCGGCAGTCAAGATGGTCAAGGAGATGGCCGGTCCGGCGGCGGGGGTAGTCGTTGGTGGTGCTATCGGAGCTTCGGGCCTCGGCGCACTCGGCGTCGGCGGTGCTGCTCTGGCTGGGGCGGCGACAATTGCTGGCTCCGGTATGGCCGCGTTCTTGCTCAAGGAGACCACTGACAACGGGGTCCGCGGTGGACTCGGTCAATTTGGGACCGCCTTTCTAGACAGCTTTAAATCGACTGGCAAATACGCCACTGATACTGTCGATAGTTACAGAAGTACTACCGACGAGAGTGCTAGCAATGCATCTAAAGAACACGAGAAATACAAATGAACATGGAAGCAAACCTACTCGGTTACGATGGCGAAGACTGCGGATTCGAAGTCTTCGATGAGAACGACAACCGGCACGTTATCTCTGTTAAGTGGGATGGGTCAATTGGTCAGCATGCAACCAAGGACTACCCTCTCAAAGTAGAGGACCGCACTGACGAGGAACAACTCCTGATGACGCACGTCGAGATTCGCGCAAAGTATGCTGCTCAACGGGAGTTCCCCGACGCAGATATCCTTCAGCCGATGTGGGATATCAAGCACTTGGAGGCAGGTCTCGAAGCGCTCGCACAGTATCCGCTTGATGAGTTCCACCGAGAGTTCCGGGACTTCTACGAAGCGCTTCGAGAGCCGAGTCAATTCATCACTGACTCGGACTTCGACCCCGAGATGGTCAATATTTTCAAATTTTATCGCTTCCAGAATGGTGAGATAGTCGATGTTTCACCAGTTTTCGTCCGACACTACTTCGGTGAGAACAGTGCTGAGGACTACGGTCCAAAGCCGGACTATCCCGAAGATGAACTCATCAGTTGCTGTCTGCCAATGATTGAGTTCGTAGACGACTTCGACTACGAAGAGCAGTTCCAAGACCTCGTTGTTGGTCATCTTCTAGCCCAGATTCGAGACCTCTACTATCACATGGGCGAAGTACCGCCTGAAGAGTACCAAGTCGAAGGAATCGGGAAGTTCGATATTCACGGTGACGGCATCGGCGAACTCTGATTTTGGATATCAGTTCAAACGCAGTAGCACGGATGACCAGCAGAGTCGGCTCCAATTCCGGGCGCTCCAGAGCCAACAGGAGTATCTGGAGGACCAATCAGATGGGGCGGTCGAAGGGTACATCAAAGAGGCAGGGAAGGCGGTTGCCGCGGGTGCGATTACGGGTGCGATTCCTGCTAGCGCTGGGATTGGTCTCACTGTGGCGCTCCTTGCCGCAGCGGGAGGGGCTGGTTTCACGTTCCAGAAAGGCGTCGAACGATACGACGACTACCTCAGCGCCGACGGCATCTACAACGGTGCACGTAACGTCAAAGGTGTTATCACTGACAAATTCACATTCGACGATAGTAGCGACAGTGCGAGTGAGTCTGGAGATACGGACGACGGTATATTCTAACAACCATGGAAACAGAATACCTCGGTAAAAAGAAAGGGCGAATCGGAATCAAGGTCTTCGACGAAAGAGATAGTATGCATAAAGTGGAGGTTGGTCTCGATGGTGAAATCATATTCCACGGGAACGACATCTACCCCCACAAACGCGAAGATCGCACCCAAGACGAACAGCACATCATGAGCCAAGTAGAAGTCCGCGCGAGATATGCGGCCCAACAGGAGTTCCCCGACGCAGATATCCTCGCCCCGATGTGGGACCCGGACTATCTCGACCGAGCAGTCGAAGCAGTCCTTAACTACCCGCTAGAGGACTTCCGGCGTGATTTCCGTGATTTCTACGAGGCTATCTGCGATGTCGAACGCTTCATTGACGACCCCGAGTTCAAACCAGATACGGAAGTGATCTACAAGTTCTTCCGGATGAACGAAGACAACCGTATCGTCGATGTCGCGCCAGTCGCGGTCCGCTACAGCGGTCCTTCGGGTGAGACTCGCCAAACTGGAGACGTAAGTCCGTATGCAGAACACCACGACGATGTGTTCTGTCAATTTGGATGTGTGGAGTTCGAAGATCACGTCACGTTCGAAGAGCACTTCCACGGTGTCGTAGTGGGCCACCTGATGGCACAAATTCGGGACCTCTACTACCATATGGGTGAAATGCCGCCGGAAGAGTACCAAATTGAGGGTATTGGGAAGCTCGATATCAACGGCGACGGGATCGGCGATAACTGACCTCCACCGTCCTCAACAACACCCCCGACAGTAGTAGCGATACCAATCAGACACGATTTCGTAACTCACACTGAGAATACAGTTCGACTATCGCGCTAACGCCACCTATCAGTCATCCGGGTGCATATCCTCGACGTAGTGACACCGCGACTTTCCAGTGTGAGTGTCCGTAAACTCCGGATGCGACTCCTCACACCGGGAATCCGCGTACGAACACCGCGGATGAAAGGGACACCCCGACGGTCGATTTGCTGGATTTGGTGGGTCGCCCGGCAGTGGCTCTGGCGGCGCATCGGCTGGATTATCACTCGGGATTGCACGAACCAATGCCTCCGTGTAGGGATGACTCGGTTGTTCGAAAATCGTCTGAGCCGGGCCACGCTCGACGATTTCTCCCGCGTACATGACCGCCAGTCGGTCGGCGAGATACCGGACGACGTCGAGGTCGTGAGAGATGAACAGATACCCGACGCCGAACTGTCGTTGGAAGTCGGCAAGGAGGTTGAGTATCGTCGCCTGCGTCGCCATGTCGAGTCCGGAAACTGGCTCGTCGAGGACGATTACATCGGGGTCGTGTGCGAGCGCCCGTGCGATGGCGACGCGCTTGAGTTGCCCACCGGAAAGCTCACTCGGATACCGACTCGCGACCTTCGGGTCGAGATTCACACTTCGAAGGAGTGCTTCGACTTCGCCGGACCAGACGGCGCTTCGTGCGCTGGTCGGACCGAGCGATTCCGTGAGTGACCGTCGAATCGTCCACCGTGAGTCGAAGCTGTCGCGAGTGTTCTGAAAGACCACGCCGATACGACGATGTTGTGTTTCGGACCGCTCCGTATACCCTCCCACCGGGTTGCTATCGAGCAAGACGCTCCCGGTGTCGGGTGCCAACTGTCCAGTGACAAGCTTCGCGAGCGTGGACTTTCCACACCCCGACTCGCCGACGAGACCGACGGTCTCGCCTTTCTTGACCGCCAGTGAGACGTCGCAAACCACTCTTGCGACCGACGCTTCGTCCCGTCGAAATAATCGCTTGAGTATCGAGCTACCTGCCGTGAACGCTTTGCTGACGCCTTGTAATTCGACGACTGGTGAATCATTCGAGATGCTTTTATCCTCGTGTATCTCGTCTGAAATCACTGGCTCTCCCCGCTGTTTGGCGCGATTTTTGGCCGGTTCGTCTTAGGGCTGGCCACTCCCGCGCTGTCCTCTCGCGGCGCTTCTACGCAGGCGCCGGGATGGCCTGACTCGCTTTCAGTCATCGGAACGTCTCCCTCGCGGCACTCGGGTGTCACGTGAGTGCACCGGTCGGCAAACGGACACCCGTCGTGGCCGCCGATGGCATTCGGCGGTCGGCCTTCGAGCGCGTTGACCCGCTCGTCGGAAGCGACGTTCCGGGTAGAACACGCGAGCAGTGCCCGGGTGTACGGGTGCTCTGGCGTCGTCAGCACGTCCTCGACCGTTCCTGATTCCATTACCTTCCCGCCGTACATGACGACGACGCGGTCGCAGGTCTGTGCGATAACGCCGATATCGTGCGAAATCAGAAGCACACCCAGATTCCGTTCGTCTCGGAGGGTTCGGAGCCGTCGTAAGATACCGGCCTGTGTCGTCGTATCCAGTGCTGTCGTGGGCTCGTCGGCGACCAGTAAATCCGGGTCGCTCGCCAGTGCAATCGCGAGTACTGCACGCTGGCGGATACCACCGGAGAACTCGTGCGGAAACCCCGAAGACTGGTGTTCAGGATTCGGAATATCCAACTGGTCCATCAACTCGACAGCGCGCTCGTGCGCATCTCTCCACGAGGCGCGATCACGGAATAACGGTACGCCGAGGAAATCGAGGAGTCGCTGGGACTGGCCTGTCTCGTGTATCCGAACCGATTCGGCAATCTGCTCGCCGACCGGGAACACCGGATTGAGCGTCTCCGCTGGGTCTTGAAAGACCATCGAGACGCGGTCCCCCCTGACTCGACGGAGCGTCGAATCGTCGGCAGCGGTCAGGTCCTCGCCGTCCAGTGTAATCGTCCCGGAAGCGATTCGGCCCGGTTCCTCCAGTCGCAGAATCGACCGGGCGGTGACGGATTTTCCACTTCCGCTTTCGCCGACGATACCGACGATTTCTCCGCGGTCGACTGTGAACGAGACGCCGTCGACCGCGTGGACTATCCCGCGGTCGGTGTCGAACTGTGTGTGCAGGTCTTCGATGCGAAGTAGTGGGTCGGTCATAGCTGTTCGAGTTGCGCTGATTGGGTTGGTGAGAGTGCGTCTCTGAGGCTATCGCCGAGGAGGTTGAACCCGAAGACGGTGAGCATGATGAGGACTCCGGGAGCGTTGACGAGCCACCACGCCTCTCGTAAGTAGTTACGCCCCGACGCGAGCATCGTTCCCCACTCGGGCGTCGGCGGTTGTGCGCCCAGACCGAGGAACGAAAGTCCAGCAGTTCCGAGGATAACGCCGCCAATATCGAGCGTTGCGAGCACGACGACTGGTGCAACGACGTTCGGAATCAGGTGACGGGTGACGACATGCATCCGCGACCGACCGAGCAAGCGGGCAGCAGTCACGAACTCGCGTTCTCGAAGTGAGAGTACGCTACTCCGAACTAACCGAGCGTAGGACGCCCAACCGACGACTGCCAATGCGAGCATCACGTTCACGCGACTCGGGCCGAGAACCCCGGCGATAACCAATGCGAGGATGATACCGGGGAATGCGAGTAGCGTATCCACGAGCCGCATCAGTGCTTCGTCGACCCACCCACCGGCGTACCCTGCAACGAGACCGACTGCTGTGCCAACGACAAGTCGAACAGCCGTCACGGCGGCGGCAACGCCGAGTGACAGTCGTGCTCCGTGAAGGAGTCTCGTGAGCACGTCACGGCCGAGTTGGTCGGTTCCGAGCGGATGTTCGACCGATGGGGATTCCAGTTGATGCTGGAGGTCTTGCTCGACTGGGTCGTAAGGCGACACGAACGGCCCGAACACTGCAAGCATGAGCAACGCGAGGACGACCGCCACCCCGAACTGCGTGAGACAGTCTGATGGAATCGCGTCACGCCACCGACTCCGCCTGCTGGCTTCTTCGCGTGCTGGCACAGTGGTCGACTCCCGACTCGCATCGACTGGTTCCTGACCCACGCTGGACGATTCTCGACTCACGCCGGTTCACTCCTGTGGTCGATTCGGGGGTCGAGCCGTCGATAGGTCAAATCGACTGCAAAGTTCGTCACGACGAAGATAACGCCGACGAGAAGCGTCACTCCCTGAACGATTGGGTAGTCGCGTGCGAAGATTGCATCGACCAGTAACGTTCCGAGCCCCGGTCGCTGGAAGACGACTTCGACGACGACGGCACCGTTGAGGACGTAGCTCAACTGGAGTCCGATGACCGTCACGACGGGGACGAGCGCGTTCCGGAAGGCGTGTTTGTAGACGACGATTCGTTCGAGCAACCCTTTCGACCGGGCCGTTCGGATGTAGGCGGCGTCGAGTGCATCGAGCATCGCTGTTCGGACTAATCGGGTGATAACCGCGGCCATCCCCGACCCGAGCGTGAGCGCCGGGAGAACGAGGTATTCGAATCCACCGGCACCAGCGACGGGGAAGATATCGAGCCAGAGCGAACAGACGATGATGAGCAGGAACCCGAGCCAGAAATTCGGCATCGAAACGCCGAGAAGCGCACCGAACTGTGCGGCGTAGTCAGTTCGACTCCCAGGATTGACCGCGCTCGCAATTCCGGCAGGAACCGCGATTGCGATTGCGACAAGCATCGACGCGACGGCGAGTTCAATCGTGTTCGGCAGTCGCTGGACAATCATCGCGGTCACCGACTGGTCGCTGTAATACGACTGGCCGAAGTCGCCCTGAACTACACCTCCCATCCAGCGAGCGTATTGAACGGGAAACGGGTCGTCGAGACCGTTCGCCGCCCGAAACTGTTCGACCGCTTCTGGCGATGGGGTCTGCCCGCCCATCTGCTGGGTTAGTATCGTCCGTGCCGGGTCTCCGGGCGTGATGAATATCATCCCGTACGTGAGAAGCGAGACTCCGAGGAGGACGACACCCATCGCCAGCAGTCGTCTCAGTAGGTACTGACTATTCATCTCACTCTCCTATCGAACGGTGAATTGAGAAGCTCGTTCTGTTCTCGTTGCTTCGAATCATCTTCGGCCATATCATTGCTCCCGAGAGAGCGACGACCAGCCGACCATCTTGTCGATTGGATGGCCGTCAATTCCGGAGACACTCGATTGGCGTCCGAGAACGTGCTCGTTATAGTACAGGGGGATAACCGCCCCAGTGTCAACGACTCGTTTCTGTACCTCTCCGTAGTACTCACGCTTTTTTGCCATCGTTTCGGCTCGGTATCCACCTTCGATGAGACGGTCGATTTCGGGGCCGGGATTGTAGACGCCGGTTCCGTTCCGTTCGTGTAGTTTGCGATTATCGCTTCCCTCCGAGTGGAACATCGCCCGAATGAGGTAATCGCACGCAGCGCTGTTCGACCCGAACCCGACGAGCGTCAAGTTCGCTTCGCCAGCCGTGAACGTGTCGTTGAACGACGCCGGGTCGACCTGCCGTATCTCGCTTTTGACGTTGATATCGGAGAACCAGCCGTTGAGAATCTGTGCGATTGTTCCGTCGTCCGTATTCTCGCTGTTGACCAGAATCGAGAGTGTCTCCCCGTCGTACTTCGACTTCTCGACGAGTTCTCGTGCCTTCTCTCTGTCCGGGCCGTATGTCGGAAGGTCGTCGTGGACTGCCCACGGAATCACCGAGGAAATCGGCCCTCGGGCCGGTTTACCGATTCCGTTCAGTGCACTCTCGACCAGTTGTTTCTGGTCGACAGCCCAGTTGAGCGCTTTCCGGAGTAGTTCGTCGTCGGTCGGCGATTTGTAGAGATTGACTGCGACGAGCCCCGCGGAGGGGCTTAGTCCTGTTTCGATAGCTGTCTCGGAGGCATCGGAAACGGACGACGCTCTGCTCTTCGGAATCGTCTGTGCGATATCGATTGACCCCTTTTCGAGGGAGAGCAGTCGGGTATTCGGGTCCTTAATCCACTTGAACGTGAGCTTGGAGGGTCGTTCTGCATCGTTCCGGTATCCTTCGTACGGCGTGAGCGTCACTGACTGCTCTTTTTCGACGTGACTTACCTGAAATGGCCCCGTTCCAACAGGTGTGTCGGTCGCATCGGGGTGTTGGATGCCGAAGTAGTTGTGAGAAATTGTTCCCGGAAACGCCGGAAACGGCTCTGTCGTCTGGAACCTGACTGTGTGTTTATCGACTGCTGTTACGCCGTTGGGTTCGACGCCGATCCATCCGGGCACCCACGACCATTGCTCGAAGACGCTCTCGAACGAGTGGACGACGGCAGCAGCAGTCAGTGGCTCACCGTTGTGGAAGGTAACGTCCTCTCGGAGTGAGAAGTCCCACGTCGTCTCGTCGACGGCCTCCCAATCCGTCGCCAAAAGCGGTTCGGTCTGCATGTCGTCAGTGACACCCACGAGCGGTTCGAACACGTGGGTAAAATACGGAGTCACGCCGTTGTACACGTCCCACTTCTCCCGTGTTGGGTCACGGGTGACTGCCACGGTGAATGACCCATCTGATTTTGATTGTGAACTACTGCAACCTGCAATCAGGCTGGCGGTGCCTGCTGTGAGTCCGCCAAGAAACTGTCGTCTGGAATATCGTCTACGCCTACGCATTGGTGTTCTCCGCAGAAACTACTGTCACCGCGAAAAAGCTCGAAATACAGCAAAATACCGACTGCAGACTCGGGCCCACCAAGCCGTTCCGAACATGTTCTGTAATCATATCAGGCACACTCTGGTCTGCTTAGAAAACAATTTTGGTTTGGTTATTGAA
>NZ_JBZRPK010000444.1:0-4727 GCF_058382125.1 Haloferax sp. s1 | reverse complement strand
GCCGTGTAGTTCTTCGGGTCGCCGGGGCCGTTCGAGATAAACAGCACGTCGGGTTCGTTTTCGGATACATCCTCGGCAGTCGCGTCGTAGGGGAGGACGTGAACCGTCGCGCCGCGGTCGACGAGCGAGTCGGCGATGGACTGCTTCGCACCGCAGTCGACGAGTGCGACCGTCGTATCGCCGTCGCCTTCGAACGTCGTCAGTTCGGGCGTCGTGACCTGCGCACCGATATCGACGTGGTCGCTCATGCCTTTACACTTCGAAAGCTCTTCTTTCGCATCCTCGGGGGTCGCATCCTCGCCGACGGCGATTCCGACTTTCATCGCGCCCTCTTCGCGAATCGACGTGACGAGGTCGCGAGTGTCGAGATGGTCAACCGCCGGGACGTCCTCCTCGGCGAGCCACTCGACGACTTCGTCGGTGAACTCGCGTGCAACGGCGGCACGAGGGTGGACCCGGTCGGACTCGAATCGCTCGGCTCGGACGCCATAGTTCCCGATGAGGGGGTACGAGAAGGTGAGCACCTGTTCCTCGTACGAGGGGTCAGTCAAGCTCTCTTCGTATCCAGTGTATGCGGTTGTGAACACCAGTTCACCGCGTGTGCGTCCCGGAACGCGACCACGCGCTTCGACCACGCGGCCGTCTTCCAGGGCCAGATAGGCGTCCGACATTACGAGAAACGAACGGAACACGGGTGCATAAGTGTTACTTTCGAAGCCGAGTTACGAAATTCGTAATTGGTAAGTCGCTGGGGTCGGCACGTGGGATATGGACGAGTTGGACCGACGTATCCTCGATATCCTTCGACGAGACGCTCGGACCCCGAACACGGAGATTGCGGCGGAGGTCGGGACCTCCGAAGGCACCGTCAGAAACCGCGTCGAACGGTTAGTCGAGGAGGGCGTCATCGAGCGCTTTACGATTGCGACCCGGACGGGGAACCTGAAGGCGATGGTCGAGGTGACTGTCGCGGTCGACGTGGACACGAACGACGTGTCAGATTTGATGGCCGAGTGGGAAGATGTCGACTTCGTCTGGCAGGTTTCCGGCGAGGAAGATATCGTCCTCGTCATCGACGCGGCGGACACGCGAGCGGTCAACGACCTCATCACTCGCGCACGCGAGCACGAAGACGTAAAGAGTACGAAGACGCGCCTGATTCTCGACGAGCGCATCGGCTAACCGTCACCGAGAGCCGTTCCGCATCGAAGCTTAGTTTACCCCCGACTCCGACGAGACGGACATGAGCGACGCACAGGCCGGTGAGGCCACGGAACTCCACGAGAACGCAGCACAGGACGTTATCGCCGTCGACTCTGACGACAACCCCGAAGGGCTCGTCAATCGACTCGAAGCCCACACGGGCGATGGCATCCGACACCGCGCCTTTACGTGTCTCGTGTTCAACGAGGAGGGCCAACTGCTTCTCGCTCAACGCGCGCCGAACAAGCGCCTGTGGGACACCCACTGGGACGGCACTGTTGCCTCCCATCCCGTACAGGGACAGACCCAGAAAGAGGCGACCGAAGAGCGACTCGAAGAGGAACTCGGTATCACGCCCGACCAGTACTCCGACCTCCGCGTGACAGATAAGTTCGAGTACAAGCGCTACTACGGCAACTCCGGTCTCGAATGGGAGGTCTGTGCCGTCCTGAAGGTCACGCTCGAAGACACCAGCCTCGACCCCGACGAAGACGAGATTGCGGGGATGCTCTGGGTGGACTACGAGCACCTTCACGACCACCCCAAATGGTACCGCCAACTGCGTCTCTGTCCGTGGTTCGAAATCGCGATGCGCCGTGACTTCGAATAAACTCTCGCTCGAAGCAGCCACCTCCACGACGATTCTCTCGCACGCTCGCGAGGGGGCCGCCCGCGACCCGCCGCAAGAGGTCTGCGGCGTCCTCGTCGGCGACCGCGACGCGGCGACAATCACCGCCGTCCTCCCCGTCTCGAATGTTGCCGAAGAGCCGCGTGTCGCCTACGAACTCGACCCCGAAGAGACCGTTTCCGCCTTCGACGAAGCCGAATCCGAGGGAAACGACGTGGTTGGCTTCTATCACTCGCATCCCGAGACAGACCCGGTTCCGAGCGCCACCGACCGAGAGCAGGCGTCGTGGCCGGGGTACGTCTATCTCATCTGCAATCCGGATGGTCGCTTCACTGCTCACGAGTGGACCGGCGACGAGTTCCGCGAACTGGCTATCGTCGTGGAGTAGGCGGCCCGGCCGCTCTGCTTCGGTGAGAATATCCTCCCCGAGTCCGCAGTGTCGCCTATGGAACCCACCGTCTACGACGACCTCGACGGACAGATTGCGCTCGTCACGGGCGCGAACCGAGGTATCGGCCGCAAGATTGCGGAGAATCTCCGCGACCTCGGGGCGACGGTCTACGCCGGGTCGCGGAGCGTCACGAACGAGACGCCCGACGGGACTGAACGCGTCCTGCTCGACGTAACCCAAGAGGGCGACATCGAAGACGTGGTCGACGGCATTTTCGCCGACCAAGGACGACTCGACATCCTCGTCAACAACGCCGGAATCGGCGGCGAAGGAGACGACATCGTCGCGGAACCGACCGAACGAATCGACCGTACCCTCGCGGTCAACCTCCGCGGCCCGATGCTCATGTGTAAACACGCCGTCCCGCTGCTCCTCCAAAGCGAGGGCGGCCGCGTCGTCAACGTCTCCTCCGGAATGGGCGCGCTCGAAGAGGGCCAGTCCGGTGGCTCGCCGTCGTATCGAATTTCGAAAACCGGTCTCAACGGCCTCACGGTCTACCTCGACGGGCAGTACGGCGACGACGGTCTCATCGCTAACTCGGTCTGTCCGGGGTGGGTCCGAACCGACATGGGCGGCGAGGAAGCGGACCGTTCAGTCGAGAAGGGGGCGGAGACGCCCACGTGGCTTTCGAGATTCGAAGCGGGCAGTCCGTCGGGCAAATTCTGGCGCGATAAGGAAGTTATCGACTGGTAGAGGAAGTGGAATCGTTTTAGCGCCCTTCGTGTCGAACAGACGATTGTTCATGTACGCACTCGCCAACTCCATCGCCTGACTTTCACGTCACCCCGCCGCTCTGTTTCTCGAACTCCTCGTACTCCTTCTCGTCCAGAACTTCGCGCAGATGCTCCACCGTCCTGTACACGTCCTCGAAGCCGACGTAGGACGGAACGGGCGCGATGCGGACGACATCCGGCTGGCGGAAATCCACGATGACGCCGCGTTCTTTCAGCGCGAGGCTGATGCGGTACGCTTCGGGATGTTCGACCGCGACGTGACCGCCGCGGGCCGCCGGGTCGCGAGGAGTACCGACCTCGCACTCGGGAAGGTGCTCGTCTACGAGTTCGATGAGGAAGTCGGTGAGCGCGAGCGATTTCTCGCGGAGTGCGGCTACGCCCCCGGCGTCTTCGACGATATCGAGTGCGCCGTCGAGCGGCGCGGTGGCGAGAATCGAAATCGTCCCGGTCTGGAACGCGGCGGCGGAGTGGGCGGGGTCGTACGTCAGCGCCATGTCGAACTGCGTTTCCCTGGCGTTGCCCCACCAGCCAGCCAGCGCGGGGGTCACGCCGAAATGTCGCTCGTTGACGTAGAGACCGGCGAGTGCGCCGGGTCCGGCGTTGAGATATTTGTAGTGACACCAGACGGCGAAGTCCACGCCGATATCGGAGAGTCGGTGCGGGACGGCCCCGATTGAGTGTGCGAGGTCGAACCCGGCGAGTGCGCCAGCGTCGTGGGCCGCTTCGGTGATGGTCTGGATGTCGAACAACTGGCCGCTCCGGTAGAGCACGGAGGGGAGAAACACCATGCCCACGTCGTCGTCGATAGCTGCGAGCACGTCTTCGATGTCGATGGTCCGGCCGTCACGGCTTTCGACTACACGCAGTGCCTCGTCTGGGTCGCGGCCGTGCTGGCGGAGTTGCGCCCGAATCGCGTAGTGGTCGGTCGGGAAGTCGAGGTCGTCGACGACGATTTTCTCGCCGCGGTCGGGGTCGTAGAACGTTCCGATGAGCGTGTGGATATTGACCGTCGTGGAGTTGGCGACGACGACTTCCTCGGGGTCGGCACCGACGAGGGGTGCGAGTCGTTCGCCGAGTCGCTCGCCGTAGGTGTGCCAGTCTGGGTCGGCGTCAGTCCACCCGCGGATAGCGAGCTCTCTCCACTCGTCGATGACATGTTCGAGTGCGTCCTCGGCGTCGACCGAGAAGAGACCGAGCGAATTACCGTCCATGTACAGTTCGCCGTCCGGAACGTAGAACCGCTCTCGGAGGTCCGAAAGCGGGTCCGCCGCGTCCCTCTCACGGGCGGTTTCGACGGCACTCTCGTCGTCGTTCATAACCTTTGGTAAGCGCGCACATGATAAGTAGTTGCACGACCCATACGGCGTGGTGTTTTTCGTATTCGTTTGCGCTGACAGGAGTTCACTCGTATCGATGAATGCCGGGCGACTACGCTACTTCTCTGCTTCGTTGGCGAGGCGTTCGTAGGCACCCCACGACGGGTCCACATCGGGGTGGTCGATGCGCTTGCCGTCGACGACGACACCCTCGCCCGAGACGACGGTTCCTGCGACGCCGACGGGAGTTCCCCGGGCATTGAGCGCGGAGATTACGTCGTCCGTCACCTCGGGGTCGGTCGCGACGATGAGCGACCCCGCGGTGGTCGAACGCCACGGGTCGATATCGAGATACTCGCACACGTCGCGGACGCCCGGTCGGAACGGAATACTCG